>JABCZE010000260.1 GCA_013289785.1 Vulcanimicrobiota bacterium
TCCTGGGCCGTCTCGTCTTTGCGCTCCCGTTTGCGGCCATCTACTCGACGCCGCTGCTGATCTACGTCGGCGTCATTCCGCCGTCGGGATGGGCGCTCGCCCTCGCCGTCCAGGTGCTATGGCTCGTGCTCTTCGCCGGAATCGCGTCGGTGGTTTGGCGCGCGGCTTCGAACCGCGTCGTGATTCAAGGCGGATGATCCGCCTGGCAAAGCAATACCGCAGGCGCGCGTAGAATACGTCCGCGGGTGAGCACTTCTTTACGTTCGATTGCCGGCAATGTCGCCGCAGGCGCGGCGCTGCTTTTTCTCGTGCTGCCTTCCGTAGCCTGGGCGCAGACGCGGACGATCTCCGTCGAAGCGGGGCCGATCTGGAGTCAGTCGGACGCGGCGAAGAAATGCCCGCAAGTCGCCAAGGATAACCGAGGCACGTGGAGCGGCGGCTGGCGGACCACGGTGCCGGGCAGAATGTCGGTCTGCGATATTCGCCTGTCGCCATCGAAGGAGATAAGGGTCGTCGAGCCGATTGAAGCGGGCCCGATTTGGAGCCAGTCGGACGCGGAGAAGAAATGCGCGGAGGTCGCTAAAAAGAACGCCGGCACCTGGAACGGCCAATGGCGGACTACGGTGCCGGGGAGTATGTCGGTCTGCGAGATTCGTCTATCGGGCTAGGACTTCGTCAACGTAGCACCAGCGCCAATGTTCGCCGGGCTGAAACGAGCGGATGACTGGATGCGAAGAAGCGTGATAATGCTTCGTGGCGTGGGTGTTGGGCGACGAGTCGCAGCAACCGACGTGACCGCAGGTCAAGCAAAGCCGCAAATGCACCCACGTGCCACCGATCTTCAAGCACTCCTCGCAGCCTTGCGGCGTTCGCGGGTCCGGATGGCCGGCGCCTTCGATGTGTTCGCAGAGGTCGTCGTTCATGGCGTGACTCCCGGAAGATCCCAGAGAACAATTTCGGCATCGCCGCTCACGCGCAAGGACGGAACGTCGTAAAGTTTGACCGCATCGCCCGCCCGCAGCGCCGTTTCGTTGGCCGTGGCAGTTCCCGAAGCAACGAAAAGAAACGCATACCGCTCCGGTGCGAACTCCATCTCGACCGTCGCATTCTCGAGGCGCGCGACGCGGAACGTTGCGTTCTGCGTGATGCGAATCGGGGCGTTGACGGCGGGGTCTCCGCTGACGACGCCGAGCCAGCGATTGCGGCGGTCGTTCACGTCGAAGGCCATCTCCCCGTATGAGGGCGGAGTTCCCAAGCGGGCAGGCAGCACCCACATTTGGACCAGATGCAGCTTCTCGCGGGGGCTGTTGTTGTACTCGCTGTGGCGCACGCCGGTACCGGCGCTCATAAACTGCACGCCGCCGGGTCCGACGACGCCCTCGTTGCCCATGCTGTCGCGATGGGCCAGTTCCCCGGAGAGCACGTAGGTTACGATCTCCATGTCGCGATGCGGATGCGGGGGGAAACCGGTGCCGCCTGCGATCGTGTCGTCGTTAAAGACGCGTAGAGCGCCCCAGTTCTCGTTTGCCGGATCGTAGTAGTCGGCAAAGCTAAATGAATAATAGGTGTCGAGCCAGCCGTGATCGGCGTGTGCGCGCGCGGAGGCGGGCACCACGGCAAAAACGGGCGAGCGTGAGGTCGCGGTAGTCATAGTTCTTTCTTTGACCGGGGCGGGGCGGGGAAGGGTTGCACCGAAGCGCTGGAGCCATGCTCGGCGCCTACGCGCAATATTGGCGGATCAACATCCTCACGATGCTCGAATACCGCGCCAACTTCATCATGTGGTTCGTATTTACCATCGTCTATCACGGGGTTGCGCTCGGCGCGCTCTTCGTAACGATGGAACGCTTTCCGTCGATGAACGGCTGGAACTTCCGGGACGTCTTCTTCTTGTACGCGCTCTGGATGTGCGGCCACGAGCTGCACAACACGCTCTTCTTCACGGTCGTGAGCGTTCCCGAGTACGTGCGCGAGGGGCGTTTCGACCGCTTCCTGGTTCGGCCGCTCGACACGCTCTTCCAAGTGCTGACCGTCCCGCAGCAAATCGTACCCGATGGATTGATCCTTGGAATAGCCACGCTCTCGGCCGCCACGCACGTAGCGGGCGTGCACGTGGACTGGGTCTTCGTGCTCTTCGTTCCGGCAATCGTCTTGGGCGGCGCGCTGATCGACTTGGGCATCTCCTTGGCGATCGCGACCTGCTCGTTCTGGCTGGTTCGCGTGGATACGCTCCGCTGGGTCGTGATGTCGCTCGAACAAGACTTCACGCGGTATCCGATCAGCATCTACGGACGCGGCGTTCAGGTCGTGCTGGCCTTCGTGCTGCCGTTTGCTTTCATGAACTACTTTCCGGCGACGTACTTCTTGCAAAAGGCCGAAACGGGTCTGCACCTCAACCCGGCGGTCGGTCTACTTACGCCGGCAATCGGGCTGGCATGGCTCGGTGCCGCGTACGCGTTTTGGATCTTCGGCCTGCGCCACTATCAGGGAACCGGCTCCTGAAGCGCGTTGCGTTCCTGAGCTGCGCCGGCGTAGCGCTGATCGGCTTGCCTGTATCTGCGGCATCGCTGCGCGGACGAATCGGCTCGATCGCGCGAGCGTTGCCGGGCGTGCTCGGCGTATACGCGCGCACCTTGGCTCTCGGTCCGCCGCTGGTCGCCTACAACGCCTCCGAACAATTCCCCACGGCATCGATCATCAAAGTGCTGGTCATGACGACGGCCTACGCGCTCGACGAAGCCCAACCCGGCGTGCTCGATGACGAAATTACCTTCCACAGCGACGACCTCATCGGCGGTTCGGATTTTATGGTGGGCGCTCGAGACGGGCAAAAGTTTACCGTGCGGGAGCTGATCGTTCCGATGATTACCGTAAGCGACAACACCGCGGCCAATCTCTTGATCGGGCATTTCGGCGTCGCGACGATCAACGAAATCGGCGCCCGCGCGGGGATGACGCGGACGCACCTCGCCCGACGGTTTCTCGACTACACGGCGATCGCGCACCACAACGACAATCTCTCGACGCCCGCCGACATGGGCCGGCTGCTCTATCTCATCGAGCACGGTGCGCGCGAAGGAGTTCCCACGATCGTTTCATCGCAACACTGCGTCGCAATGCTCGACGTCATGCTGCGTCAGACCGACCGCGACGCCATCCCGGCGGCCCTTCCGCCGCACCTCGCGGTCGCCAACAAGACCGGCGAGATCGAAGGAACGCGCAACGACATCGCCGTCGTCTCCCCGTTCGGCGACTCGCCATTCATTCTCGCGGTGATGACGAAGGACGCGTACGACTACGCCGCTTCCTACGCCGCGATCCACGCGGTGACGCGTGCCGTCTACGCATCCGTGTGAACCACGCAGCCATAGACGAGACCGCTGCTCAACGCCGCCAGCTTGGCCGCACGCCGCAAGCGCTTGAAGCGCGCCTCGTGCGATTTCGCAAGCCCGAAGGTGGCCGGGTGCCACCATC
>JABCZE010000261.1 GCA_013289785.1 Vulcanimicrobiota bacterium
CGTGCCCGTTTCGCACTGCACGAATGCCGCCGCGATCCAATCGAACGCGGTGGCGGTTACCCTTCCCACGGCGCTGCCTACGCGATAACGAGTTAGAACGGCCCGCGCAGGAATGCCGACAAGAGCGCAGCCTGCGCCTCGCGCAATTGCGCGGAGCCGCCGGGACGATCGTCTCCGAGCCAATTGTTGACGAGCAACGAAAACGTTACCGGGCCGTGATCGTCGGTCTGCAAGTAACCTGAGAGCGTCCGCGCATGCCGGTGAGTTCCGGTCTTGGCAAACACCTTCCCATCGAGGGAAGTGCCGGCGAAGGCGTCCTTTAACGTACCGCGGACGCCGGCTTCGGGCAGCGCATCATTTACGATCGAACGCTGCGCGCCGTTCCAATCGCTCTGTAAAATCGTCACGAGAGCGCGCGGCGTGATGCGATCGTACGCCGAGTGTCCGGAGCCGTCCGTAATCGACAGCGCGGCGGGATCGACGCCAATCGACCGCAGGTATTCGTCCTCGACGGCGATGCCGTTAACAAACGTACCAGGCTCGCCCGAACGCGCGGCGCCGAGTTCTTTGAGGAAGAGCTCGCCCATCAGATTGTCGCTCGGCAGCCAAAACTCCGAGAGCAACGCCGGCATCGCCGCGGATTCGAGTCGCCACAAAACTCCGGCGCTTCGCGGAGCGACGCCGCTGCGAACTCCGCCGGCAACGGTGATTCCTACGTCGCCAAAGGCGCGCAGCAGCACGTCGCCCGCATACAACTGCGGGTCCGGTACGCTCGGTTCGAGATCGTCCGACTCGGGCGCCCCAGCCGGATAGCTTCCGACGATTTCAATCTTTTGCGGCGAGTCGAGTGGGCGCACGACGTCGGTTGTGTCTTCCGAGTGGGGTGCGCCGGTGAGGGCGTGATTTTCGACCGTGAACGTGCCGCTTGCAGGCTCGACGCGCAGCTTCACCGGCGCACCAGCGACGGGTCCGGGCGAGACGTATACGTGCACCACGCCGGCTTCCAATTCGAGCGCGCTTACGAGGGCGCCGTATTCGTACGGAAGGTCGTCCACCGTCCACCCCGGTGCAAAACGCTGGGCGTCGTAATGCGAGTCGTCCACGACGATCGCGCCGTCCACCCGCCGGATACCGCTCCGAGAAGCGGCGAGCGCCGCCGCGCGCAGGTCGGCGGCGCCCAGGTGCGCGTCGCCGCCGCCACGCAAGTACAGATTGCCGGAGACGACGCCGTCCTTCGGCGGCCCGTCGCCCGAGAGCGTCGTTACGAATCGAAAGTCAGGGCCGAGATACTGCAACGCGGCCGAACCGACGAGCAGCTTGAAGGTCGAACCCGGCGTGAACGCGTCGTCGGCGTTGCGCGAATACAGCACCGTGCCGCGAACCGTGTCGATCGCAAGCAGCCCGACGTAGGCGCCGCGTAACGCCGGTGCTGCAAATGCCGCCTCAACGTTTTCGTGCAAGCGCGCGATCTCCGCGTCGGTCCACGGGATGCCGCCGGGTTGCGGTTCGGGTGCCGCGCCAAGCGTGACCAGCAAAGCGATCGCGCAGAGATAACGCGACGGGTTCATCGAATGAAATCGAGCCGAGTCAGAAAATCCCGCAGAATCGTGTCGAAGGCGGCCGGATTGTCGGCGTTGGCAACGTGGCCGGCGTCTTCGACGGCCGCCAGCTGCGCGCTGGGAATGCCGGCAGCCAACTCTTCTGAGAGCGGCAGCGGTACGACCGGATCGCGGTCGCCATACGCGACCAGTGCCGGAACCACGACGGACGAAAGCATCCCGGTATAATCGCCCGTCCACGTCGCCTTCGTCGATGCGATGTACGACGGCACCGATTTGCAGGCCATCTGCTCGATGGTTTCTTCCATGCGCTGCGGCGGCAAGCCGAGTTGCGCGGCGCGCCGCTGCGCGAAGACCGGCATGCTCCCGGCGTCGCGGACCGCTGCAATGATGCCCTCGGCCGCCCGATCGCCGTCGGGATACCGGGCAAAACTCCCGAGCGTGACGAGTGCGTCGAAGCGACTGCCCGCGCGCGTATACAGCTCGAGTGCCACGACGCCGCCGAGACTGCACCCCACCAGCGTGAAGTGCTCGATCCGCAGCGCGTCCAGCACCGTGGTAACGTCCTGCGCAAAACCGCCGCGGGTAATCAGCGACGGGTCGGGATCCGGTTTGACGGCGCCGTTGCCGCGCAGTTCGATCGCGACGCACGCCAACTCGTCGCCGAACACTTCGAGCTGCCGGTCCCAGATCGCGGCGGTCGATCCAACGCCGTGCACGAAAACCAGCGCCGTCGACGTCGAGCGCGCGCTCGCCGCCGCGACGCGTGCGCCGGCGATCGCGCCGTCGGGAGTCGTGAAGCGAAGGCTTTCGATCACGCGGCCATGCGCTTTCGAGCCACGAAGGCGCGCACATCTGCTAGCGGACGCGTGTTGAGGACGTCGCCGGCGACCAGGCCCGCGCGGCGCGCCTGCCCGACGGCAAACTGCGTCGCCCCGAGGTCGCCGGTGCGGTGCGCATCGCTGTCGAGCGAGAAGGTGACGCCGAAGCTTTTGGCTTTTCGTGCCAGTGCCGCCGGAAGGTCGAGCCGCGCCGCCTGTCCGTCGATTTCCAGCGCCGTGCCGGTGCGCGCCGCGGCCGCGAAGACCGCATCGTAATCGAACTCGTAGCCTGGGAAACCGTCGAATCGCCGCCCCGTCGGATGGCCGATGATATTGAGATATGGATTTTCGCAAGCTCGAATGAGGCGCGCCGTCATCTCGTCGCGACTTTGCCGAACGGCCGAATGCACCGAACCGATCACGATGTCGAGTTCGGCGAGCACGCCGTCGTCGTAATCGAGCGAGCCGTCGGGCAGAATGTCGACCTCGCTGCCGCAGAGCGTCGCGATGCCATAGCGCTCGCTCAAAGTGCGAATCTCTTGACGTTGAACCCTCACGGCGGCCGGATCCATGCCGAAACGCCGGCCGCGTCCGGCGGAATGGTCGCTGATGGCGTGATACTCGTATCCCCGCGCCGCAGCCGCCGCAATCATCGCGGCAAGCGTATCGTCGCCGTCGCTGTAGGTCGTGTGCATGTGAAAGTCGCCTCGTAGATCGCGGTTCTCGACCAGCACCGGAATCGCGTTCTCGAGCGCCAGTTCGATTTCGTCGAGCCCGCTGCGCAGCTCGGGCGGAATGTACTGCATGCCTAGCGCCGCGTACACGCCCACCTCGTCACCACACGCGGTTACGTCGCCGCTCTCGAGATTTAGGATGCCGTTCTCGCTCACACGCAGGCCCTTGCGGACCGCGTATTCGCGCAGCTTGATGTTGTGCTCGCGCGAGCCGGTGAAGTGCTGTAAGAGATTCCCATAAAGATGATCGGGCAGCACGCGCAGATCGATTTGCAGCCCCCCGCTCAACCAGATGCTGGCCTTGGTCGGGCCCTCGGCAAGAACCGCTTCGGCCCGCGGCCAGCGAGCGAAATGCGCGA
>JABCZE010000262.1 GCA_013289785.1 Vulcanimicrobiota bacterium
GGCATGGGCGAAAGCCAATCCTGCGCTGCACGGCCTTACCAAGGAAACCAATCAAATGGACGGCACGCCGTACTATACGGCGACGTTCACCGCCGGCGGCGCCGGCAGCCATTTCACAGCGAATATTGGTGCCAACTCAACCGTCATCGACGAGACGCTCGCGTTGGATACCTTGAACGAATCCTACGACATTAACAAACACGTCCGTACAGCGTCCCTCATGCTCTCGACCGTCTACGGCCGTAGCGTAGCCGCCGACTTCAACGCCGCGCCCAAGGTCGGAGGTTGGGTCCTCTTCGGCGAGCATCTATCGACGGTGCTCTACCGAGGGAAGCTCTACGGCTACGAAGCCGCCTTTACGTTCGTCAAGCTGATACCGACATCGAACGTCAATAACGAGGCTCAAATCCTCAAGGGTTGCACGACGCACGACTGTGGTGACTAGGGCGTGTTTAGTGTACTGCGAGTCGGTGTACGGTGATGCGGAGTTTCATAGTACGGCAGCCCGGAACGGCTGCCGGCTGCTGAGGTGGCCTGCGGTGGCAAAACCTTTCAAGGTGGAGCTGTGAAATCAGAGACCGCATAACTGCGCTTATGTACGTCAAATCCACAGGATTTATGGCCCACATTTGGCCCACATACTTTCGGCAACCGGCTACAACAGTAGACAACGTGGGTAGCGGCAGCATCCCTAGAAGCGTCGATTTTAGTCGTCCTCAGTCGCCTTGGTTGCGCTGCTAGACCGCTTTCGATTCCCGCTGGCGCTACCAAAACTTGCTTCATTCTACAAGGGTTTTTGCGAGGCCGACTTCTCGTATACAACTAACGTGTAACTGGAGGGTCCTGGAGACGTCTCGCCAGCAAGCCGTTCGAAGACGGCTGCTGCGTGGGCGTCCCGGCTCAGCTAGACGTGCACGAACACTATCCGTCCAGGATGACCTTAAGCGCGCCGGTCGTTGCCGCGTTGGCGAACGTCTCGTACGCCGAGATGATGTCGGTGAGCTTGAAGTGGTGCGTTATCAGCTTCTTGGCGTCGAGCTTTTGAGCGCGCTGCATCTTGAGGAGTGTTGGCGTGCTGACAGTGTCCACCAACCGTGTCGTAATGCCGATGTTACGATCCCACAGCTGTTCGAGGTGGAGCATCACGGGCTTTCCATGCACACCGACGTTCGCGATGTGGCCGCCCGGCGCAACGATCTGTTCGCAGAGTTCGAACGTCGCCGGAATGCCGACGGCCTCGATCGCGGTGTCGACTCCGCGCTTGCCGGTCAGCGCCAGGATGGCTTCCTTCGCTTTTCCGTCCGTGCTATTGACGGCCTTCGTCGCACCGAAGCGTAACGCGATGTCGAGGCGCTTCTGGTCGAGGTCGACCATGATGATCTCGGCCGGCGAGTAGAACTGCGCGGTCATCAGCGTGGCAAGCCCGATCGGCCCGGATCCTACGATGGCAACCGTGCTCCCCGGCGCGATGTGGCCGTTGAGGACGCCGCACTCGTACCCGGTCGGGAGAATGTCGCTGAACATCACTAGCGGCTCCTCGTCTTCGCCCGTCAAAATTGGATACAGACTGGTATCCGCATGGGGAATGCGGACGAAGTCGGCCTGCGTGCCGTCGATGGCGTTACCCAAGATCCAGCCCCCGTCCAGACAGTGCGAGAACATGAGCCTTCGGCAGTACACGCACGCACCGCACGACGTAACACAAGAGATGAGGACGCGGTCGCCCTTCTTAAAGGTGCGCACCGCGGAGCCGGCTTCGTCGATGATGCCGACTCCTTCGTGCCCGAGTATCCGTCCGGGCTTGGCCGTCGGCACGTCGCCTTTGAGGATGTGCAGATCGGTTCCGCAGATCGTGGTTTTGACGATGCGCACGATCGCGTCCGTCGGAGCGGTGATGACCGGTTTGGGTTTGTCTTGGAAGCCCTTCTTCCCGTCGCCCAGATAGACGAGCGCCTTCATGGTCGCCACCGCGTCGCGCGCCGGGGCCTCGGGTGTCAGGACCGCTGCGCTCGTCATGACTTGCCGTTCGCGCGTGCGCCGCTCTGGGGAACGGTCGCGGGGGCTTCGATCTTGCCGAAGCGGACGAGCTTCTTATTGACGAACTCTTGAATGCCCATGTCGCCGAGTTCGCGCCCGTAGCCGGAATACTTGATCCCGCCGAAAGGCAGCTCTGCATCCGACCAGGAGATGTTGTTGACGAACATCATGCCCGTTTCGACGCGGCTCGCAACACGTTGGCCGCGGGCCTCGTCCTTGGTAAAGACGGAACCGCCCAATCCGAAGTCGGAGTCGTTGGCGAGAGCGATCGCTGCGTCTTCATCCTTAACGCGGAAGAAGAGGGCTACGGGGCCGAAAAACTCTTCCCTGAATGCGGGATTGTTCGGCTTGATGTCCGTCAGGATCGATGGCTGCATGTACGAGCCGGGGCGCTCGATTCGCTTGCCGCCAAGCGCCAGCTTTGCGCCGTGCTCGACCGCCGCATCAACCTGCTTGAGGAGTTGCAGCAAGGCGGACTCGCTGGAAAGCGGTCCCAGCGTCGTTTGTTCGTCCATCGGATCGCCCGGCGCGAGAGCGGCGAGCGCCGCACGGAACTTCTCGAGGAACTTGTCGGCCACTGCTTCGACGACGATAAAGCGCTTGGCCGCGCAGCACGTCTGGCCGGCGTTGTACATTCTGCCCCAAACTGCCCACTTGATCGTATGGTCGAGATCGGCGTCCTCCAGAACGATGAACGCGTCGCTTCCGCCGAGTTCCATCGATGACGGCTTGACGTTTGCGCCCGCCTTGGACGCAACGCTCTTGCCTGCCGCGACGCTTCCGGTCAGCGCGACGCCTCTGACGCGCGAATCGTTGACGATGCGATCCGACTGAGCGTGGGTCGCAAAAAGATTCGTATACAGGCCGGCCGGCGCTCCCGCTTCGATCCACAGCTTCTCAAAGGCGATGGCGCATTGGGGGACGATCCCGGCGTGCTTCAGCACGATGACGTTGCCGGCCATCAGATGCGGGCCGGCTACACGTGCGAGCTGGTAAAACGGAAAGTTCCACGGCTCGACGCAGAAGATCACGCCCATCGGGCTGCTCTCCATGTGTGCCGTGCCGACGACCGGGTTGAGCTCAACCGGCGCGAGGAAGCGTTCGGCGTTCTGGGCGTAGTAGGCGAGAATATCCGCGCTAAACGTTACCTCACCGCGCGCTTCGTCGATGCGCTTGCCCATCTCGAGCGTCGCCAGGCGTGCGAAGTCGTCACGCTTCTCGTGCATGATCGCCGCCGCCTTGGCCACGATCACCGAGCGCTCGGCGTACGTCTTGTGCCGCCACGTCTCGTAGCAGGTTTGGGCGGCTGCGATTTTATTTTCCAGTTGCTCGTCGGTCATTTCGACGAACGTTTTCAGGGCTTTGCCGTCGAAGGGATTGACGCTTTGGTACTCCATAGCGGGCATG
>JABCZE010000263.1 GCA_013289785.1 Vulcanimicrobiota bacterium
GCCGGTCGCGGGGTTGATGACGTCGCGCCATTCCGAGGCGTGCGAGTCGGTCCAGCGGCCGTCGATGTAGTTCGTGAGCTTGGTGGTTGGAGGTGCGGCTACAGTCATGGTAAGCCTCTGCTATCGCGAAGAATGTTGTTGGTCAGATGCCTCGAGGCATCGTGAGGTTCCGCTATCCAATTATGATACCGCGTTCGGGTGGCAGATTTCCGGTTGGGCAACCGAGAACAAGCCGAGCATCGCTCGGCCTGTCGGGGTTACGGAGCCGGACCCGCACAAACGGCTCAGACTAATTGAGCTACAGCACCTTTTTTGTCGCACACTGTCGCCAGCGCGGATTCCAGCACCGCCAGGCCCTCCTCGATTTGCGCGTCGGTGGCGACCAGCGGAACGAGGACGCGGATCACATTGGAGTACGAACCCGCCGTGATCGTGATCAGGCCATGCTCGTAACAATATTGCGTGATCTTCTTGGTTTCCTCCGACGCTGGCGTCTTTGACTCCTGCGACTTCACCAGTTCGATGGCTTGCATACCACCGAGGCCGCGCACGTCGCCGATGATCGGCCAGCGACACTGCCACTCGCGCGCACGCGTCTGGAACCGATTGCCGAGTTCGTTAGCGCGCTCCAACAAATTCTCACGTTCAAACAAGTCGAGCACCGCCAAGGCTGCGGCGCAGGACAGTGGGTTGCCCGCGAAAGTTCCACCCAGGCCGCCAACGCCAGGAGCGTCCATAATCTCGGCGCGTCCGGTTACGCCCGCAAGCGGCAAGCCTCCACCGAGCGATTTTGCAGTGACCATAAGATCGGGCTCAATGCCGTAACGCTCGCTGGCGAAAAGTGCGCCGGTGCGACCGAAGCCGGACTGAACTTCGTCGGCAATGAAAAGAATCCCCTGCTTGTGGCAGAGATCAACCAGGACCTGGAAATAATCAGGTGGTGGCGCGATGAATCCACCTTCTCCGAGGACGGGCTCGGCAATCACCGCGGCAACTTCTTCGTTGGCTACGACACGCTTAAACGTGTCTTCGAGATGGCGCGCGCAATAAAGGTCGCACGACGGATACTTTAAAGTATAGGAACAGCGATAGCAGTAAGCGAACGGGACGCGATACACTTCGCCGGGAAAGGGCGCGAATCCAGCCTTGTAAGGATGTGTTTTGCTCGTGAGAGCCAGCGTCATCATGGTGCGGCCGTGGAAGGCATCTTCGAAGGCGATAATGCCGGGACGCTTGGTGTAGGCGCGGGCGATCTTGACGGCGTTCTCGACGGCCTCGGCGCCGCTGTTTAGGAAAATCGTCTTCTTGGCGAACTTGCCCGGAGTCACCTCGTTCATACGCTCGGCGAGGCGGACGTAGCTCTCATAAGGCGTGACCTGCACGCAAGTGTGCAAGAAGCGGTCGAGCTGGTCTTTCACCGCATCGACGACAGCCTGCTGGCGATGGCCAACGTTGAGGCAACCGATGCCACCGGCAAAATCGAGGTAGCGGTTGCCGTCAACGTCTTCAAGCCATGCGTCCTCGGCTTTGGCGACGTAGATGGGCGTACCGTGAGACAGACCGCGCGGCACGGCTTTGGCGCGGCGCTCGGAGAGGGCGTTGGATTTTGGGCCGGGAATCGGGGTGCGAAGTTGAATGGTTGACATCGTAAAGTCCAGTTCTCAATTCTCCGAAACAGGAATCTGCCTTTCGATTCCCTGTGGCCGAAGCCGCGCCGTTTTGCGGTCTGAAGGGCACGACTGAAAGTCGTGCCCTTCCCTCTTCAGTCTCAATACCAGCCGATCGGCGCTTCGTTCAGGTTAATGTAGACCTGCTTGGTCTCGAGATATTCTTCGATGCCCCCGGGGCCGAGTTCGCGGCCGAATCCGGATTGCTTGTAGCCTCCCCACGGCGCTTCGACGTAGGTGGGTTGCATGTGGTTGACCCAGACGATTCCGGCGCGCAAAGCTTTTACCGAGCGCATGGCCTTGAAAATGTCGCGGGTCCAGACAGCAGCGGCCAAGCCGTACGGGGAATCGTTGGCGATTTTGAGCGCGTCTTTTTCATCTTCAAACGGAATGACGGCAGCGACCGGGCCAAAGATTTCTTCGCGGGCAATACGGGCACTGTTGGACACGTCGTAGAAAATTGTCGGCTGGACATAATAGCCCTTGGCGAATTTTTCGGGGCGTCCACCGCCCGAAGCAACCTTAGCTTCTTTCTTGCCAATTTCGAGATACGAATTGACGCGGTCGTATTGTTCTTTGCTCACCAGCGGACCCATCTTGGTCTCGCGTTCGAGAGGAGGACCGAGCTTGATTTTCTTCGCCTTCTCAGTCATGGCTTCGACGAAGTTCTTGTAAATCGATTTCTGAACGAGGATACGGCTGCCTGCGGAGCAGACCTCGCCCTGATTGATGAAGACGCCGAAAAGAGCGCCGTCGATAGCGGCTGCGAAATCCGCGTCGGCGAAGAAGATGTTGGGAGACTTGCCGCCGAGTTCCAGAGTAACGCGCTTCACGGTGTCAGCCGCCTGCTTAACGATGATCTTGCCAACGGCAGCGCTGCCCGTGAACGCGATCTTATTGACGTCAGGATGCTGAACGAGCGGAGCACCGCACGACTCGCCGAAACCTGTGATCACGTTGACCACGCCCGGAGGCAGGCCGCAGTCGGCGAAATGTTTCGCCAGCTCAAGCGCGGTCAATGGCGTCTGCTCGGCCGGCTTCAGGACGCAGGTGCAGCCGGCGGCCAGCGCAGGTGCCAGCTTCCATGCAGCCATCAGCAGTGGATAATTCCACGGGATGATCTGCCCGGCAACGCCGACAGGTTCCTTCAGCGTGAGGCTCATGGCGTTGTCGGGGACCGGATTGACATAGCCCACGACCTTGGTGGCGAGGCCGCCGTAATATTCGAAGCAGGTAGCGACATCGTTGATGTCATACTCCGCTTCGACGATCGGCTTACCCGTGTTGCGGCACTCGAGTTCGGCGAGTGCCGGCAGGTTGTGACGCACTTTCTCAGCCAGACGGAAAAGGACGCGGCCTCGTTCCTGCGCAGTCGTGGTCGACCACGGGCCCTCTTCAAACGCGACCTTGGCGGCGGCGACGGCGCGGTCGACGTCGTCGGCCGAGGCATCGGGGACCTGCGCGATCACCTCTTCGGTCGAGGGATCGTAGACCGGGAAAGTTTTCGCGGACTTACTCGCGACCCATTCGCCGTTGATGAACATCTGATAGGTGCGAACTTCGGTTTGGACTCCGCCGGGCATATTGAGAAACCTCCTGCTAACCTGAGGGCCCGAAGGCCCGCATTCTCTGCGTCGCAGCGCACGACTGCTGTCGTGCCCTTCCTAACGTCGAACTTCTTCCGCCGAAGCGGGCGAGACCAGGGCGGCAAGACGGATCTGTTCCGTCGCCTTGCGGCGGCCGTAGACGAAAAAGAAAAATGCGGCCGAGCCAATAA
>JABCZE010000264.1 GCA_013289785.1 Vulcanimicrobiota bacterium
CCGCGCGGCTGTCGGCCAAATCCGTGCCGACGGTAAGCATCGTCCCAACCCCCGCTTCCCGGGCGCGCTCGATGACTTCCGCACGATCGTCCTCGAACGCGCGATCGTGCAGATGGCAATGCGTATCGATCACGTTTGCGCGAGGAGTTCGATGCGCGGGAAGAGCGGCGCAGCCAACGCCGTCTTCGTATGCGGTGCGAGAGCGCCCCAGGACTGAAGCGATGCCGACCAATCCTCATCGAGGCGGCCGGGTTTGCCGAGCTGCTGCCACATCTCGCTCGTGCGCTCCGGCATGAAGGGGTAGAGGAGGATCGCAATCCAGCGCAGCCCTTCACAGAGATCGTAGAGGACGCGATCGAGCTCGTTCGCGTGCCCTTCTTTATGCAGCGCCCAGGGTTTACGTTCGTCGATCGTGCGGTTGAGCGCCGTAACCAGCTCCCAAACGCCTTCGAGCGCCTCGCGAAAGCGCAGATCGAGAATACTCTGCCGAACGGCCATCGGCAACGGCGCGAAACGGCCGGCGAGCTGCGCGTCCGAGCCGCCCGCCGGCTCCGGCACGACGCCGTCGCGGTAACGTTGCAGCATCGAAAGCGTGCGCTGCAAGAGGTTGCCGAGGTCGTTGGCGAGATCGCTGTTGTACCGCTGCGCGATCTTCTCGTCCGAATACGAAAAGTCGCTGCCGAAATGCGCCTCGCGCAAGAGGAAATAGCGGAGCGAGTCGGCGCCGAACCGCTCCGCCAACGCAAACGGATCGACGGCGTTTCCGACGCTCTTGCCCATCTTCTGCCCGTCGACGGTGATCCAACCGTGCGCGAAGACGAGATCGGGAGCGCGCTCCCCGAGGGCCCACAAGATCGCAGGCCAGATGATCGTATGAAAGCGAGCGATCTCCTTGCCGACCAACTGCGTTTGGGCGGGCCACCACGTATTAAAACGCGCGTCGTCCTCGCTCCAGCCGATCGCCGTGATGTAGTTGAGCAACGCGTCCAGCCAGACGTAGATCACGCCGCCGCCGTCGATCGGAACGCCCCAGTCGAAACTCGTTCGCGAGATCGACAGATCGTCGAGCCCCTCGTTGAGAAACGACATCATCTCGTTGTAAACGCTGCGCGGCCCAACCCATTGCGGGTTTGCCAGGAAATGCTCCAGCAAGCGATCGCGATACGCGGAGAGCCGAAAGAACCAGTCGTCCTCCGAAATCCACTGCACCTCGCGGCCACACGTTGGGCAGCGCCCCTCGACCAGCTTCGATTCGAGCCAAAACGTCTCGTCGTTGACGCAATACCAGCCCTCGTACTTGCCGAGATACACGTCGCCGCTGGCCCGCAGCCGCTCGAAGACGCGCCGAACCTTGTCGACGTGGCGGGGCTCGGTCGTCCGAATGAAATCGTCGTAGCTCACGTGATACGTGGCAAACAGCTCTTTCCAGCGCGGTACCAGCTCGTCGCACCACTCCTGCGGCGTTTTGCCGGCGGCGGCAGCGGCATTGGCGACTTTTTGGCCGTGCTCGTCGGTCCCCGTCAAGAAGAACGTCGGGCGAAACGTGCGTGCCGTGCGCGCCAATACGTCCGCGACGACCGTCGTATAGGCGTGGCCGATGTGCGGGTTTCCGCTGATATAGTAGATCGGTGTCGTGACGTAATAGGGGCGTTCCATAGGGTTCACTGCTGCTTTAACGATGTTTTCCGCTCGGCCTTCCGCGCCGCCGCGGCCGCGTAAAGTTCGCGCCGGTCGCCGAATCCGTGTGCCGCCAGCTCCTTGGCGACGTCGCCGACGCGTTGGCCGCGGTCGAGCAGGGCGTCGATGGCGCCGCTTACGTCTTCATGCGGATTGCGCGGCGCGGTCGCGCAACGATATGGAGCGATCGCGAACGCTACCTCGCCGCGGGGCGGATCGGCGAACTGCGCTCCGACGCTTTCGGGCGTTCCCCAATAGTGTTGTTCGTGAAGCTTGGTGTATTCGCGGACGACGAACACCTGCGCGTCGGGGGCCACCGCGGCGAGGTCGCCCAGCGTAGCGCGAATCCGCTGCGGCGATTCGTACCAGATCGAAGTGGCATCGGATTGCAGTGCGGCGGCAAAGCGCGCTCGCCGCGCCGCGGCGGCACGCGGCGGAAATCCCTCGAAGGCAAAGCGCCGCAGCGAAAAACCCGACAGAAGCCCGACGCTGGTGGCGGCGCTGGGCCCGGGAAGAACGTCGATCGGGACACCGGCACGCCGCGCCGCCGCGACGAGATCGCTTCCCGGATCCGAAACCCCCGGCATTCCGGCATCGGTAGTCACGGCGACGATTGCGGTGCGCGCGCGCTCGAGAATTCCCGGCGTCACGCGCGCCGCGTTCTGTTCGCGGTAGCTCCAAATCTCGCGGGCTTCGATCTCCAAAGCCCGCAGCAGCCTTCGCGCGACGCGCGTATCTTCGGCGACGACGATCTCCGCCTGGCGCAACACGTCGATCGCGCGCAGCGTGACATCGCGCAGGTTCCCCAGCGGTGTCGGTACGAAGATCAGCGGCATGGCAGGGAAGTTCGACGCAGAGCACCTTCCTCCGGGCGCGAAGGTGGAGCTTTATATTTCTCCGAGTTGTCCCTATTGCAAGAGCGCCATGGCCTACTACGATTCGCAGGGAACTTCATACGAGCACTACGACGCTCAAAACGATCGCAAAGCGCGAGAGCGAATGCTGGCCTATAGCGCCGGCGATCCGACGGTGCCCGCCATCGTGGTCGACGGCGCATATTTACAATCCGGGTGGGGCTCGCCGCCGCGAGGTTGAACGGTACACTGACGTGCCGGTCGGCACGATCTCGTCCACGAACGTTGCTACGAATGGAGATTTTCAAGCATGAACGATAACTCGGCGGCGGCGGCGACTGCCGCCAGCGTCATCGGTGGAATGATTATCGGCTACGGCATCGTCTTGGTTGCGATCATGGCGTTCACGGTCTGGATCTATTGGCGGATCTTCGTGAAAGCCGGTTACAACGGTGCCCTCGCGCTGCTCAACTTAGTTCCCGGAGTAGGCCCGCTCGTCGTCATGGTGATCTTAGCGTTCGGCCGTTGGCCCATCGAAGACGAACTGGCAGCCTTGCGCGCAGGGGCACCAATGCTGGGCCCGATGCCGCCAGGCCCAATGCCGCCGGGCACGTCGGTCATGCCCACTTCTTAACCGGCTAGGGAATCTAGAGCTTCTCCAACCAGCCCTCGACGTCGGCGGCTTTCGACGGTAACGCGGCGGAGAGATTTTCGGCACCGCCGCTCGTGACGGCGATGTCGTCTTCGATGCGGACGCCGATCCCACGGAAGCGCTCGGGAACGGTTGCGTCGTCGGGCTGAAAGTAGAGCCCGGGCTCGACGGTGAGCACCATGCCCTCGCGCAGCCGCCCGTAGCGGTACTCTTCTTCTCGCGCGTTCGCGCAGTCGTGAACGTCGAGG
>JABCZE010000265.1 GCA_013289785.1 Vulcanimicrobiota bacterium
ACGCGCACGCTGACCTACGGAGCGGGCTACGGGTCCGGCGTCGCCATCGATCATAAAGGCAACTGTTACTGGGCCCTCGACTCCGGGCCTAACTACACGGGAACCGGCAAGATCGTGGAGTTCGCGAAATGCAGCGGCAGCGGAACGGTATTTGTCTCCGAATCGTTCCCGATTGGCGGCCTGGCTTTCGATCAGTCCGGCGATCTGTACTTCGTCGACAGTAACGCCGGCAGCGGGGGCGGCGGCATCTATATGTGCACGAAGACCCTGAGTTCAAGTTGCAAATCGATAGGGCCCGGTACTGCCTACAGCTACGTGCAGCCGCTCAACATCAACTTCGATTATAAGGGGAAAGACCTGTGGGTCGCCGACATCGGCGGTTATGTTGAAGTGGTCGACCCGAGCACCGGCACCATCGAACACCAGTATGCGGTCGGCTCGAGCAATCCGCCCTTCGGAATTGCTCCCGAACCCGGAAGTTAAAGACTAGCGGCGGCACGAAGCCGCCGCTAGTGGAAACTTCGAAAGCCTCCGATGAACGATCGGCTGCACTCGAGCTAGCATCGCTGCTCAAGAAGTTCCGCGTGCAAGCGGGGCTCTCGCAGCAGATGCTCGCCGAGAAGGCCCTGGTGAGCGTGCAGGCCGTCAGCGCGTTGGAGCGCGGCTATCGCAAGGTTCCCTATCCGAAAACGCTCGAGCGGCTTTGCGAAGCGCTCGCGTTGCCGGCCGAAGCCCGGGCGGCGCTCGAGGAGTCCGCGCGGCACGCTCGCGGGCAGCGCCTGCAAGAGCAAGAGGAACCGCCGCCCTCCCATAACCTGCCCCGCCAGCTGACCTCGTTCTTGGGACGTGATGAGGTCGTTAAAGAGATCAAGGCTCTGGTCAAGACAGCGCCGCTGGTGAGCGTCGTCGGAACCGGCGGCGTCGGCAAAACGCGCGTCTCGGTCGAGGTCGCGCACCAGCTCGTAGGCGACTCTCCCGATGGCGTCTGGTTCGTCGAGCTGGCGCCGCTCGGCGATCCCGAGCTTGTTGCCCACGCGCTCGCAGCGGCGTTGGGCGTGCAAGAGTCGCCGCGGACGCCGTTGCTCAATACGCTGATCTCGCATCTCTCCCAAAAGCAGCTCTTGATCGTGTTGGATAACTGCGAGCACGTCCTCGACCAAACGCGCCGCGTCGTTGGGTCGCTGCTCCGGGAGTGCCCGAAGGTGAAGTTTCTTACGACCAGCCGCGAAGCACTCACCATCACCGGCGAGCGCGTCTATCGTCTTCCGTCGCTGGCATTCCCACAGGAGAAGACCGCTTCGCCCGACGTGGCCATGAGCTTCGGCGCCGTTGCGCTCTTCGTTGACCGCGTTCGCGCGACCGACGCTCGTTTCGCGGTGACCAAAGAGAACGTGGACCCGATCGTGGATATCTGCCGCCGGCTGGACGGCTTGCCGCTCGCTATCGAGCTTGCGGCGGCGCGGGCCACGGTGCTTTCGCCGTGGCAAATCGCCGAACGGCTCGATCGTATCTTCGATCTCTTGATTCCCAGCGATCGCGACGCGCCGGGGCGGCACCAGACGATGCGCGCCGTGATCGAGTGGAGCTACGTACTTCTTTCTTCCCAGGTTCGCTTGTTGTTCGATCGGCTCTCGATCTTCGCCAGCAGCTTCTCTTTGGAAACGGCGACGACCGTCTGCGCCGACGGGCGGCTTGCCGGTGACGACGTTCTCGAGCTGCTGTCCTCGCTAATCGCGCAGTCGATGGTCATGGTAGATTTCTCGCGTGGCGAAGCCCGGTATCATATGCTGGAGGCGACTCGCCAGTTTGGATTGGAAAAGCTCGCCGAGCGGGGCGAGCGCGAGGCGATCGCGCAACGCCACGCGTTGAGTTGCTTGCGCGTTGCGCGGCGGCTCGACAAAGATTGGTACGGTTCGGACGAACGGACGTGGTTTCGCGATGCAGGCGCCGAGTTGGACAACTGCCGCGCCGCGCTCGAATGGTCGCTGGTCGAAAAGCGCGACGTTCCGACTGGATGCCTCATCGCCGGGTCGCTCGAACGCGCCTGGTACGCGTTTGCGGCGGTCGAAGGCCGGAACTGGGTGCGCCTCGCGCTCTCATTACTCGGCGACGACGTTTCTCCCGATGCAAGACGTCTGCTCTATCTCGCCGATTCGGAGCTTTGCGGAGCTCTCGGGGAGTTTGCGGCGGCATTCGCGGCAGCCGAACGCGCGCTGGAAGTGGAAGGGCCGTTCGACGAGGTGCAGTTGGCACGCGCAAGGCAGGCGGCCGGGAGCGCACTGGGCGCACTGGGACGCGCCCCCGAGGCGGAGGCTCTGCTCGAAAAAGCGCTGGACGATGCGCGTCGCCTCGACAATCGCCGCCTGCAGGCGTCGGCGCTCGGCGATCTTGGAGCGGTCCGCTCGCGCAGCGGCGATGTCGAAGGCGCGCGCCGATTCTACGACGAGGCGCTGACCTATTGCATCGCCTTAAACCTCGAGCGGCCGGCTGCATCCATCGCGGGAAGCCTCGCCGAGATCGAGTTTGCGGCGGGCGACGTCGCGGCCGCGCTGCACCGGGCAGAAGAGGCACGCGCCGGTCACGAAACTTGGAACAACCGTCGTTCCGTCGCGATCGACTTGACGAACATGGCCGCCTATTTGGTCGCGATGGACTGTTTCGAAGACGCGCGCGCGCACGCCGCAGAGGCGCTCGACGTCGCGCGCGAGATCAAGGCGACCGTGCTAACCGCGCTGATTCTCCAGCATTTCGTCGCGGTTGGGGCCTTGTTCCATTATCCGGAAAAACGCCGGTTGAAGGCCAATCGCGAGCGCGCTGCGATGCTGCTCGGCTTCGTCGAAGCGCGCCTAACGGCGCTCGAAGTGCGTCGCGAGTACACCGAACAGCAAGAGTACGACCGAATCACAAAAACGCTACGCGAAGATCTGGCAAAGAAGCTCGAGGCGGTGATGGCGCTCGGTGCCGAATGGAGCGAGGACGAAGCCGTCTCCGTCGCCCTGGAGCTGTGACTTCCCGCTAGTTGCGTCCCGCTAGTTGCGTCCCTTAGCCTCTCCCAACGAGTCCTCGCGAAATCACGAGCCGCTGAATCTGTTGCGTCCCTTCGTAGATCTGCGTTATCTTTGCGTCGCGCATCATGCGTTCGACCGGGTAGTCGACGGAGTACCCGAAGCCGCCGAGCACTTGAACCGCATCGGTCGTGACCGACATGGCAACGTCGCCGCACTTGAGTTTCGCCATCGCCGCCCAGAGCGTGACGTCCGGGCCGCCGGCATCGCAGCGACGCGCGGCCTCGTAGAGCATCAAGCGGGCCGATTCCACTTCGGTTTTCATGTCGGCAAGCATGAAGCCGACGCCTTGATGCTGACCGATCGGTTTTCCGAACGCGATCCGTTCCTTGGCATACCCGGTCGCATACTCGAGCGCGCCGGCG
>JABCZE010000266.1 GCA_013289785.1 Vulcanimicrobiota bacterium
CTCCGGCCACGGCGTAGTACGCGATGAAACAGGCGGCCCCAAAGACAAGAATCAACGCATACCCTCGCAACAGACCCGTCTGGACCGAGCGCACCAGCGCTCCGAGCCCGCGCGCGATCCCAACGACCTCCCCAACGGCACCGTCGAGCACGTACGGATCGAAGATGCCGGCGAAAAAACGCCCCAAGGCCCGCGCCGGACGCACGAAGATCGCGTCGATCGCGGCATCGAAGTAAAAGAGATTCGTCAGAAGGGCCGGCATTTTCTCGGTCTCAAGGCGCAGCCGTTCGACGGCGTCGCGCTTGGCGGCCGTCGTCGCATAGCGCTGCCACGCGATGAGAAAACCGATCGCCACGACGATCACCACAATCGCCGACGTAAGGTTCTCGGAGATCGCCGGAGTAACCGGCGTGACTGGCGTCATCGGCCGTCCCTGCGCGGCGAAGAGCGGCGCAAAAAAGTGCGCCCACGGCGATGCGTCGCCGCCAAACAGCAATGCGCCGCCGATCGCGACGCTCGGAACGACCAAGATCGCAACCGGTACGTTCATGATCCAAGATCCCGGGCCGCCGGCGTGCACCGGCGCGTCGCCGCGGTACTCACCCAAGAATGCGACGAAGAATAGGCGGAACATGTAATACGCCGTGATGCCGGCCGTCACGATGCCGATGCCGTCGAGCCACGGATGCCCGTGCTGCAGCGCACCGTAGATCACCTCATCCTTTGAAAAGAACCCGGAGAAACCGGGGACGCCGCAGATGGAGAGCACGCCTGCCAACATCACCCAAAAAGCAAACGGCAACTTCTTGCGCAGGCCGCCCATGCGACGAATGTCTTGCTCCTCGGAGAGCGCGTGGATCATCAAACCGGCGCCCAAAAAGAGCTGGGCTTTGAAGAACGCGTGGGTAAAGAACTGTGCGATGCCCGCCTCGTAGGCGCCGGTGCCGACGCCCATGATCATGTAGCCGATCTGCGACATCGTGGAATAGGCGAGGATCCGCTTGATGTCCCACTGCGCGGTTCCGAGAATCGCTCCGAGCAGTGCGGTGAGGCCGCCAATCGTCCCAACCACTAGCTGCGCCTCGTGACTCACGTTCCACAACGGCGCGCAACGGGCGATGAGATACACGCCCGCCGTTACCATCGTGGCGGCGTGAATCAGGGCCGAAACGGGCGTCGGGCCCTCCATCGCGTCGGGCAGCCAGGTATGCAACGGCACCTGTGCCGACTTGGCAGCCGCGCCGACGAAGAGCGCGATGCAAATGGTGAGAACGACTCCCGTCCCCAACGTGCCGGCAGCGCCGAATGCGGCAGCGAAGCCGATCGAGTGCACGTTGGCGATGATGACGAAGATTGCGAACATCACGCCGACGTCGCCGACGACGTTGATCACGAACGCTTTGCGCGCGGCGGCTACGGCGGAGGGCCGGTCGAACCAGAATCCGATCAGAAAGTACGAGGCCAGGCCGACCAAACCCCAGCCGACGAGCAGCCCGACGAAGTTGTCGGAGAGCACCAGCGTCAGCATGGCAAAGACGAAGAAACTCATGTAGGCGAAGAATCGCGCGAACGCCACGTCGCCCCGCATGTAGCCGATCGAGTAGAAGACGATCAGAAATCCGACGCCGGTGATGATGAACGTCCACAGCAACGAGAGCGGATCGAGCAACAGCCCGAAGTCGAATCCGGTCATCCACGAAAAGAGCGGCTGATTCGCTCCGACGGCGCTGATGGTACTCTGCGTGCCGTCGTGCCAGCACAGCACGGCCAAGACAAACGAAGCGCCGACCAAACCCGACACGAGCCAACCCGCCGTCGCGCGCAACTGTGGCCCGAAGGTCCAACAGATCACCGCCCCCGCCAACGGCAAGAGCCACAACGCGACCAGCAGCGGATACGAGCCCACCACGCCAAGGGCTTGATTCGTCACGCGGGATTACCCATGGAGCGCCCGGATCTCGTCGACGTCGACGTACTTTTCGGGACGGAAGGTCGTCACCACGATGGCCAGGCCGATGGCCGCCTCGGCCGCAGCGACGGTGATCACGATGAACGCAAAAATGTGCCCCACGTTTTGGAGCCAGAGCCGGGCGTAGGCGATCAGCAGCAAGTTCGCGGCGTTGAACATCAGCTCGACGCTCATCAGCATGATCAGCGGGTTGCGCCGGACGATCACGCCGATCACGCCAATGAAGAACATGACGGAAGCCAGCGCGACATAGTCGCCGATCGGAACGTTCATCAGCCCTTGCCCTCGCGCAGGATCGCTTCGCGCACCGCGCGATCGGCTCGCACTTTGCTCAGCGGCGCTTCGGCATCGCTCATTTGCTCGCCGCCCAGCGTGATGACGCCGATGACCGCGACCATCAGCACGAGCGCGGTCACCTCGAACGGTAGAAGCTGCACGGTGAAGAGCGCCTTGCCGAAATCGGCAACGCTTCCGAAAACGTCGGCCGAGCCGACTGCGCCGGTCGCCGCCGGCGTGGCCAGCTTAATGCTGGAAAGGGCGTAGATGAGGAATCCAAAGGCCGCCAGCGTGAAGACTGCGGCGGGGATCCAGATTTTCGGCAAGCGGTTCGGGCCGGTGGCAAATGGCGCAACCCCGCTGCCCAAAAGCGCGATGACGAAGACGAAGAGCACCAAGATCGCGCCCGAGTAGACGATGATTTGGATGACCGCCAAGAACTCGGCGGAAAGCGTGACGTAGAGGACCGCCAGCGTCGCAAAGTTGAGCAGCAACGCGACCACGCTATAGACCGGTTTCTTCGCTACGATCGTCCACACCGCGCTGGCGATGAGAATCGCCGCCAGCACCCAAAACGCGATCATTTGCCGCCCTTGGGCTGCTTTATGATGGCCAGCCCCTGGTGCTGTGTCTTGAGGATCTCGCCGCGCCAAGTTGCGTCATAACCGGTCTCCACGTCGGTCGTGGATTTGATCTCGGCGACGCGCCCGAGGTCGCCCGGAATTCCGCCGGGACGGTCGTCGGGAGGCGTGCCGGTACCGGCATCGGGCGGCACGAGCAGCCGGTCCTTATCGTAAATAAACGAGCCGCGGCGATAATCGGCCATCTCAAAGCGCGGCGTGAGCACGATCGCATCGGTCGGGCACGCCTCTTCACACATTCCGCAAAAGATGCAGCGAAGCTCGTCGATCTCGTAGCGCGCCGCATACCGCTCGCCCGGCGAGCGCCGTTCGTCCGGCGAGTTTTCCGCACCGATCACGGTAATCGCATTGGCGGGGCAGACGCTCGAGCACAGCTCGCAACCGATGCACCGCTCCTTACCGCCGTCGTAGCGGCGCAGCTCGTGCAGACCGTGAAACCGCGGCGCATGCTGCTTCTTCTGTGACGGATACTGGATCGTCGGGCGCTTGCGAAACATGAAGCCAAACGTGATCGATAATCCCTTCAGGATCGCACCGGGGT
>JABCZE010000267.1 GCA_013289785.1 Vulcanimicrobiota bacterium
AAATGCCCGCGGTGCCCTCCATGTCGCAGGAAATATAAACGTTCATTGACGCAGCGCTTGGCGCGCTTGCGCGAGACCCTCCTGCGCCGCAACGTTTCGCGGGTTTGCGCGTAAGGCGCGCTCGTAGAGTGGAATTGCCTGTTCGAAATGATTCGAAGCCAAGTACATATCGCCCAGCTGCGCCAAGGCGACGTCGTCGCCGGGATGAGAGGCGATGCGCTCCCGCAGCTTGCGCAGCTCGGCTACGACGGGCGCCGGCGGACCACCCTCAACGTCGTTCTGCGAGCCCTGCTGCGGCGTCTGGACGGCGGTTTTACTCGTGACGGCCTTGCCGAAGACCGAACCGGTTACCCCGAATCCGTTGGCCACCAGCAAAGCCATGATGCCGAGAAACATCGCAGCGATGACCAGGAAGATCGGGAGGTAAATCCGCGGCGGAAGCCCGCCCGACTGGTTTGGCGGCACGAAGAATCGGTTGGACGCACCCCGAAGAAAACCATGCAATGCTGCCCGCCGAAGCCGATCTTCAGCTGCTTTTTGCGCGCCTGAACTACGAATTTTTTAACGGCGAGGTCCCCGGCTGCCGAATTCGCTATAACGCGCGCTTTTCGAACTCCGCCGGGCGCATCAGTTACACGGGCCAGCCGCTGCTCATCGAGCTCTCGTCAAAACAGCTCGGCCGCCGCCCCGACGCGCTGCAAGAGACGCTGCTTCACGAGATGATTCACGCGTGGTGTTTCGCGCGCTTCAAGGAAACGGGGCACGGCGCCCGCTTCAAACGCAAGCTGCGCGAGTGCGGCCTCTCATCCATCTATCACGATTTGGGGAATTCCCCGCCGCTTCGGGAATCGACCAAACGCTACATTCTCCGCTGCGAGCACTGCGGACTGGAGGCGTTACGGCGCACCCGGCCGAGCAAGCCATCGAGCTGCGCCCGTTGCAACAAACGTCGCTTTGACCCGCGCTTTCCGTTGACGGTCTACGAAATCGTCGAGATGCAGGCCGTCGGAACCACGCTCGAGCGCGTCGCCGCCCGGAAAGGCCGCGACTAACGCCGAAACCCGTGACCATGACGACGACCAAGATCCATAACGGCGCGCCGGTCCGCATCGAGAGCGACTCGATGGGAAAGATCGAGGTTCCGGCCGACAAGTACTACGGGGCGCAATCGGCCCGCTCGCTCGTGCACTTCGACATCGGCGAGGGCACGTGGCCGCGCGACGTAATGCCGAAGCAGGTCATTCGAGCGATGGCGCTGCTCAAGAAGGCGGCGGCGCTGGTTAATCACGATCTTGGCAAGCTCGACGAAGAGAACACGCGGCTGATCGTCGCGGCCGCCGACGAGGTGATCGCCGGAAAGCTCGACGCGCAATTTCCGCTACGAGTCTGGCAGACCGGCTCCGGAACGCAGACGAACATGAACGTGAACGAAGTCATCTCGAACCGGGCAATCGAGCTTGCGGGCGGCGAGATGGGATCGAAGAAGCCGGTCCACCCGAACGATCACGTCAATATGTCGCAATCGTCGAACGATACGTTTCCCACGGCGATGCACGTTGCCGCGGCAGAGGCGATGTCCCAGATGCTGCCGGCAGTGCAGGCGCTGCGCGACGCGCTGCATGCCAAGGCACAGGAATGGTCGCACATCGTCAAGGTAGGGCGAACGCACTTACAAGATGCGACGCCGCTCACGCTAGGGCAAGAGTTTTCCGGATACGTCACCCAGCTCGACCGTGCGATGCGCGCATGCCGTGAGGCGTTGGACCCGCTCTACGACCTGGCAATCGGCGGAACGGCGGTCGGCACGGGCCTCAACGCACATCCCGAGTTCGGCGAGCGCACCGCCCGCAAGATCTCCGAGCTTACCGGGCTGCCGTTCCGCTCGCATCCGAATAAGTTTACGGCTCTGGCGTCCCACGACGATTTCGTCTTCGCCTCGGGCGCGCTCAAAATGCTGGCAACCGCCCTCATGAAGATCGCCAACGACATCCGCTGGCTGGCTTCAGGGCCGCGTGCCGGAATCGGCGAGCTCGTTCTGCCGGAAAACGAGCCGGGCAGTTCGATCATGCCGGGCAAGGTCAACCCGACCCAGTCCGAGGCGATGACGATGGTGTGCGTGCAAGTCTTCGGCAACGACTTGGCGATCAGTTTCGGGGCGTCGCAGGGCAACTTCGAGCTCAACGTTTTCAATCCGGTGATGATCTATAATTTCTTGCATTCGACGACGCTCTTGCGCGACGCGTGCACGATGTTTCGCGAACACGCGGTCGAGGGTCTGCACGCCAACGAAGAGCAGATCAAGAAGTATTTGGACGAATCGCTGATGGTCGTCACGGCACTCAACCCGCACATCGGCTACGACAAGGCGGCCGAAATTGCCAAGAAGGCACATCGGGAGAAGACGACGCTAAAGAAGGCCGCGCTCGCGCTCGGGCACGTCACCGAAGAGGAGTACGACCGCCTGGTCGTTCCTAAGGAGATGACCGCACCGCGCTAACGCGGGTCTTGGCTAGAGCTGGCGCCAAACCAGTGAAACCGCCGCGACCACGAGCGCGACCGCGACGACGATCAGCAACTGCGGCGACTTGAGGCGCAGCGAGAGCCGCGCGCCGATGGGGCCGCCCAGCAGTCCGCCCGCGACCAACGGCACGACGTCGCGCGCGACGATGTCGCGTTGCAAGACGTGAACCACGAGGCCGACCGGGGAGGTGAGGAGGATCGCGAAGTGCGACGTGGCGCTGATTGCGTGCGCCGGCAGCTCCGAGAAGTACAGAAACGCCGGAACCAGCACGATGCCGCCGCCCAAACCGAAGAGGCTCGAGAAAATTCCCACGACGAAGCCTAAACCGAGGGCGGCACGATACGACATCCCTTTGATCTTCGTAACCCGCTCGTGCTCGACTCGCCCGGCCATTCGGCGCTCCGCGTTCCACGCCATATCGACCGCGACGGCTACCAACAGCACCGCAAGGATCGTGTCGAAGAGCCGGGCCGAGATATGAACCGACGCGATCGCCCCGAGAATGCTTCCGGGCAAGCCGCCCGCGGCGATCAGCAGCCCGATCTTCAGATGCACGCGTTTTTGCAAGAGGTACGTAAAGGCGCCGCTGGCGCTGTTGGCAACGATAAGAACCAGCGACGTTCCCGCCGCGTCGGCGGGTGAAAACCCCAAGAAGAGTCGCAGGATCGGGACCAAGATGAAACCGCCGCCGAGCCCCACCATCGAGCCGAAGATGCTGGCAACGAAGGCGGCGGTGAAGAGTTCTAGCGCAAAACGCAGATCGGCCAGGCCACTAACTCGAGCGGCCGATGTAGCGGCGATCCCGCGTGTCGATTTTAATGACGTCGCCCTCGCCGACGAAGAGCGGAACGTTGACCGTCGCGCCCGTCTCTAGTTTCGCGGGCTTCTGC
>JABCZE010000268.1 GCA_013289785.1 Vulcanimicrobiota bacterium
CCCTCCTTTGAAGACGGTGGCCTGCAGTTCTCCCAGGCCTTGAAGATCCGTTGCCAACCCTTTTAGAACCGCCTCCGAATACTCTTTTGAAAGCGCGGGCGTCAACTGCGCTCGATCGATCCGACTATGCAGGATCGAGTCGAGAATCTCTGTGAATCTTTCGGTCTGCGCGTGATTTTCGCCGGCCGCCGGTTCGTCGTATGCCAGCGCGACGAACGAAGGACGCCGGTACGCCGCCGCGCACCGGCTCAGATTGAGCCCTTCGGCGGAACGGGCTCGGACGAAAGCCACGATGGTTGTGTCAACGCAGGGCGGTAAGTCACTGTCGTGCGATGCGCCCGGAACGAGCATAATCCGCCCGTGAGGCAAATATGCCAGCGCCTCGCGGGCGTACGCCGGCGGTGTTGCGGGGTCGTCACTCCCTGAAATCATCAGAATCGGCGCGTCGCTGCGTACCGGGTCCTCGAAGGCAGCTGGCCCCGGATCGACGTTCCAGAGCTTGCAGGCACGCTGCTGCGCACGCACGCGAGCGTCGCCCTCGAACGTTCCGGCGCTGTCTCGCGCGATATCCGCGTCGGTAATGAACGGAACGTCCTCCGCGCACGTCACCGAAAGGTATAGCCCGTTAGCCACAATGTTCGCGAAGAACAGCGCCATCTGGCTGACCATCTCACTGAGCGGCGTATAATCGTCACGGTACGCCCGCTCGATCGTAACGGGAATGTACGCGGCCCCCGGCGGGAAGTACATCGCGTGGCGTATCGTCTCCACAAAGACCTCTTTGCTAAGTTGCACGCTCTGCAAGCGATGTGTAACGGAATTTCCTGCGGCAAGCGTGACGGGCCCGGAGTCAAAACGTTGCACGACGGCCGCAAAATGTTCGGCGAAGTGAGGAAAGTGTGCCGAACAGGTTGGATCGCGGCGGCACGCTTGTTCGAGGTGATCGATCGCCGTTTGCGCGCCGCGGGCCATCGGTAACGGTGTGATGTTGAAGTGTGGCGGGTCCACACCATCGAGGACAACGCTTTCGACGCTGTCGGGATGGCGGCGAGCGAAGTCCAAATAAAATCGCGTCCCGTACGATCCGCCGAACAAGACGAGTTTCGGATAACCCAGAGCTGCACGCACGTCGTTTAAATCGTCGGACGCATCGCTGGTAGAGTATAGACTGAGATTCGCGCGCGCTGCGAGGCGGCCATGACAAGAGTAAACAATCGTATCGGGCCATAGCTGGCGGAAATAGAGTTCCGGGTGGGCCGTAGGCGCGAAGTTGCAGTCCTGCGGGGCCGACTGGCCCGTACCGCGATTGTCGACGAACAGCAAATCGTAGCGGTCGCGAAGGGTCGCAGTTGCTCCGCTCGTGGCGTCCGCGAAATCGGCCGCCATGGCCGTCGCGGAGACACCGGGGCCGCCAGGATTAAATGCGATCGCGCGGTGAGCCTGGTGCTTTGCCTCGATAACGATGAAGTGAATGCCGATCGTCCGTCCTGTTCCGGCGGCGCGATCTTCGAAGACGGTGAGCGTGCCGCATATCGCCGCCTTGTGGGTTTGGCCGATCCGACACACCGATGTCTTCAGCGGTGTGGTAGAGGCCGCTGAGTCGAATGGAAGCGCCCGGCTCGTGGACAGTGGAAACCACGTTAGCAGCAAGAGCCCGAGGAAGGCTGCACCGCGCGTCACCGCTCGCCTGGTCATTATCGGCATAGCCTATGAATGGGCGCGCGGTGGTGCCGGCATCGGCGTCAGCCTCTTTGAACGCGGTCGATTTATTATGCGCGACACGATGCCGTGTCTGATTCCTACTTGGTAAAGACCCGCGCCGGCACACATCGCAGGGATCATTCCCCCCAACAAAACCCACGCCGGAGGCGGGGCTTGAGATGATGGAAAACCGAGTAGCGCAGGGACGGCGAAGGCAAGCACGAGGAACGAGGCGGCGCCAAACGCAAGTCGCATGCCGCCATTGCGGACGAGCAGTGCTAGGACTGCGCCGAATACGACTCCATCGGTCCAATACGCACAGAATGACACCGTGGGCGGCCAATTCGCGCTACCAAAAGTGGCAACGAGGAGTGCATTGATTGGTACTGTTGCCAGAAGCATCGCAATGAGGATGCCAAGTGCGGTTAATCCGATACCAATCGTATGAAGTGCCGATCGACGCGCTCTGGAGTAAGAGAGCAGCGAGGGAATCGAGAGCATCACTTGCGACCAGTACCAGCGATTCGCCGCCCTCGTACTACATAAGCTCGCGTAACGAAGATACTCCTCCTGTAGATCTCCCGCAATGCTTTCATAATCAAGGGGTGGGGCTAGCGCTGCGACGAGCGCCTCGGCGACAACGGGCGGTCTCATCGTAAGGACAAACCCGCGTGAAGCCGTTCAAGAGTCATCCGAACGTCCTTAAGAGCCGCTAAACCGGCGCTCTCGATCTTGAAATGGCGCTTGGCCTTTCCGCCTCGCTCTGCCGTCGGCTCGCCGATCCGAGACGAAACCAATCCCTTTTGTTCGAGGCGTTCGAGCGTCGCGTGGACCGCCCCAATCGTGGAGAAACGATCGGTTACGCGCTCGATTTCGGCGCGAATCGCCGCTCCGTATGCGCCTTCGCCCAAGCGAAGCACGGCCAGCAGTACGATATGCTCGAATTCGCCGAGGTAGGCGCCTTTAGCCATAATATCTACATATTAGATAATATGCTATCGGGTGTCAACTAGCCTCTCCAAGCGGAGCGCGGCAGCGAGATCTAGTCTGCCGCGCCCCACCTCCGCGGCGCGAGTGGCGACGTCATCCTTCGTCCTTCGACTACGCTCAGGATGACATTATTGCGCTCAGGATGACATTATTGCGCTCAGGATGACACTGGTCGCGTTGTCGTCCTTCGACTCCGCTCAGGATGACACTGGGAGAGCAGGCTGAAGCTGGGAGTTTAGAACGGGAAGTCGGATTGGGTTAGGCCGACGTTGGTTTTTAGGTCGGAGACGTTTTCGTCAAGGATGATCTGTGAGCCGGAGTACATGATCTGGCGGATCGGCCAGTGCGTCTCTTTCGATAAGTAGAGAATTTGATCGGAGACGCCGTAGTTGGAGGCCGGGTCAGCGACCTTCAGCTCGACGCGATCGGTCTCGACGCCGTTGATTTTGCCGCCGTCGAGTTGCGTGAGCTTCCCGGGTATGGTCCCGTAGCTATCGACCCGGCTTTGAAGCAGGCCTTCGGGAATCGTCACACCGCGCAGCGAGACGGCACGTGGATCGTGAACGCTGATCTTCAAGTGTATGCCGGAGAAGAGGCCGCCCTGATGGCCGCTGACCTGATCGCCGCCGGTCCAAACGGCGCCGCCGCCTTTGCCGTCGCCGTCGAGGATCAGCGTCTTGACGAAATGTGGTTTCATGAACTCGTATTG
>JABCZE010000269.1 GCA_013289785.1 Vulcanimicrobiota bacterium
GGAATCGAACTCTAAACCGTGCCGTGTGACCCCACCGACCTTTGCGCTGATAACTTGAACCACGGCGAGCATCGGGATCACGAGCAAAACCAGCCAGCCCAGGCCGTAAACGGTCGTGGAACCGATAACGGCCAGCGACGCCACCGTCGTCGGATCGTTATCCGAAGCGCCGGAAATGACGCCTGGCCCGAAATAGTGCCAAATAGGCTTGCCGGGCTTGAGGCCCTTCGCTGGTGTTAAGCTTTTCGTAATGAACTCTTCGACGCGTTGCGCGACACCATCTGCAGGTAGCGTATCGCTACTGAAGAAGGCTGCTCGGTCTTCTTGGAGGGAAAGAATTTGAGACGCATACTATCGCCCGCTCTGCTCCTCTTGATAGCACTTGCCGGCTGCAATAACGCGAGCGCTTCGGCTCCGACGATGCCCACGGCACAAGGCGCGCGAAATGCCACAACGTACACCACGAAGTACGTGCAGCTCGTGATCTTTGAAAACGAGTCGTACGACGACGTGATCGGCAGCTCGCAAGCTCCGTATATTACGAGCCTCTCGAACACGTGGGCGAACATGACGCAAAGCTTTGCGATCACCCACCCGAGCGAACCCAACTACCTGGCACTCTTTAGCGGATCGACTCAAAATGTAAACGGGGACCAATGCCCGGTTTCATATGGCGTGCAAAGCCTCGGCAGCGAGTTGCTCAAAGCGAAAGTCTCCTTCACCGGCTACGCCGAGAGCATGCCGAGCAACGGCTTCACCGGCTGCATGGCGGATGCCGATACGCTCCCCAGCGGCTGGCTCTACATGCGCAAGCACGTTCCGTGGACGGATTTCACCAAGATTCCGGCTTCCGTGAGCATCGTGTATCCGGGCCCGCTCAAGAAGCCGCCCTCGAAGTTCACCTGGATCACGCCGAACATGTGCAACGACATGCACGATTGCTCCATCAGCACCGGCGATGCGTGGGCCAAGAAGAATTTGCCCAAGCTCATCAAGTGGGATGTCGCGAATGCCGGCCTGCTGATCTTGACCTTCGACGAGAACGACGGCTCCGCGGGAAACCAGATCCCCACGATTCTCATGGGTAACGTGAACCCGGGTCAGTATAGCCAAACGATCAATCATTACAGCGTCCTGCGCACGATCGAGGATATTTTCGGCCTCAAGCACCTCGGTTCGAGCGGCTCGGCAACGCCGATCCAGGGTGTCGTTAAGTAACGTTCGTTAGAGCGCTCGTCGCGGCGAGTCTGCTCGCTTGCGGTATCGCCGGGTGCATCGCGCACCCGGCTGCGCGCGGCAACGGCCCGGCGAGCGTTCGGCATAGCATCAGCTACGACGGCACCTCGCTTCTTATCGACGGGCGGCGCACTCCGATTTGGGCGGCGCAACTCCACTACTGGCGGCTTCCCGGCGCCACGCTCTGGCGTGATGCCTTTCGGAAGATAAAGGCGGCGGGCTATAACACCGTCGCGCTCGACTTTTTCTGGGGCTATCATTCACCGCGGCCCGGAGCTTACGATTTCAGCGGCGTGCGCGACGTTGACGAGCTGCTCGACATCGCCGCGCAAGAGAAGCTCTATGTTATCGCTCGGCCCGGCCCCTACGTCGACGACGGCGCCGAGGGCGCGGGCCTCCCCGACTGGATCTTTGCGCGAAACGCCGGCGCGAAAGTAACAGGTTCCCGCTATCAAGTCGAGCTGCGGCAATGGCTGGCAGCGATCGACGCTCGGATTGCCCGTCACCAACTGACCGACGGCCGCGGCAGCGTGATCCTTTACGGAACGCAGGACGATCCGGCCTCGAGCGCGCGCGCCGCCGGCATCACCGTGCCGTTCACCTCGCAAACGTATCCCGTCGCGTACGACGGCGTCGACTGGGGCTGGGCGGGCGATCCGTTGGACGCCTATTACTCGCACGACGAGCAGCTCGTCGAATCTCCTGCGACCGCGTTTCCCGAAATTACCGGCTGGCGCTCGCAACGCGACGACGCGGAGAGCCGCCGCGTCTTCGACGATCAGGCGTGGCCGCCGCTGCTGACCGCGCTGCCTCGCGACACCGACAACGCTCGCCTGAACCCGTCGCCGATTCCAAAGCAGCGTTCGTCGAGCAAAGAGTTTCTCAGCGTCGACGACTACGGGTTTCACCACGGCATCGTCTGGTACCGCGGCCACTTCACGGCAACCGGCAAGGAGCGCGCGTTTGCGTTTCGCGGTATGGCAGGGCGTGCGGGTGCGGCCGCCGCGTGGCTCAACGGCGCGTACCTGGGCAGCACGGTCGCGCGTGACGACGGTACGATCTCGGCAAAGCTACCGATCGCGCAGACCGCGCTGCGGCCTAACGCCGGCAACGTGATCTCGGTGGTCTTCGAAAACATGGGCCACAACGAGAATTTCAGCCACGATGTTGCTCGCGCGCAATCGCGCGGGATGCTGCGTGCCGCGCTCTCGCACGGGCACGGGAATATCGCCTGGCAGATTCTAGGAAACGGCGAGTACAACACCGATCCGATTCGCGGGCCGCTCAATGCCGGCGGCCTCGCCGGCGAAATCGCGGATTGGCAAAACCCGGCGTTTTCTGACGCGGCGTGGGCGCCTGCGACGCTGCCCGCGACGCCTTCCGGCGCCGGCGTTACCTGGTATCGCGCGCACGTCGCGCTGCAGGTCTCCGTTCCGCCGGAAAGCTTCGCCGCGTTGCGCATTGACGACGCCGGGCGCTCTAACTATCGCGCTTTTATTTTCGTCAACGGTTGGCTGGCGGGGCAATATCGCCGCGATCCCGGATCTCCGCGCGTCTTTCCGGTGCCGCCTGGCGTTCTCAACGAAAACGGCGCCAACGTCATCGCGATCGCCGCCTGGAGCCTCGATGGAAGCAGCGCGCTCGGCCGCGTCTCTTTTACAACCGTCGGTGCGTTGGGCGACGCACATCGCGTGCTTGCGACGATTCCGGAAGTCCGCGCGGCCGGCGGCGTCGCGCGATTGAGCCTCGACGTCGCCGCCGACGGAAAGGCCGGCCGGCCGCATTTCGTCTACCAGGGCCGCGACGTCGCGCCGGCGATTCGCGTTCGTCCAGGCGATACGATCGATATCACGCTGCATAACCGCTTACCGTTCGCGCGAGATACCGCCAATGCGGTCAACCTTCACTTTCACGGCCTCGACGTCGCGCCTACGAGGCCCGGCGACGACGTGTTGATGACGTTGGCCCGCCCGGGAGCGTCGCTGCACTACGTCGTGCGCGTCTTGAAAAGCCAACAACCGGGAATGTATTGGTATCATCCGCACGCGCACGGGGAGACGTACTGGCAAATCACCAGCGGCATGGCCGGTGCGATCGTCGTCGAGGGGCTACGTGACCGCGTTCCGGGTCTCGCAGCGATGCGCGAGCGCATCA
>JABCZE010000270.1 GCA_013289785.1 Vulcanimicrobiota bacterium
ACTCGGCCACGTTTTCAGGCGTTAGACCGCCCGCGATGACGACGCGCCGCGTGGCCGCGATCGAAACGATCTGATTCCAATCGAAGGTCCGGCCTGTGCCGCCCGCCATTCCGTCCTGGCGCGCGTCGAAGAGCACGCAGGCCGCCGGAAACCGTTCGCAGCGCTCCTGGAGCAGCGTCGTACGGTCGTCGATGTGGATCGCTTTGATCGCACGCGCGCCGTAGAGCCGAACGAACTCCGGCGTCTCCTCGCCGGAAAACTGGAGCAGCGCGTTTGGAAAAAGCTCGCGCACCGCATCCACATCCGAGCGAGCCGGATTCACGAAGACCGCAACCGGCGCAATTGCCGGCGGCAGGCGGCGCGCGATCTCTTCGGCTGACTCAAACGAGATACGGCGCGGCGACGGCGCGAAGATCATGCCGAACGCGTCGGCCGCGGCTTGCGCGGCCTGCGTAACGTCACCGAGCGACGTGCAGCCGCAAAATTTGATCCAGGCGTCAGCCATGCGAACCCACCTTCTTCGCGCATTCGAAAATTTGCCATGCGGCACCGCTGCGAAGCAACGCTCGCGCGCGTTCGAATGCGGCCGGAAGCCCACTTTCCACGCCCACGACGTAGAAGACGACGGCCGCGTTGAGCGCCACGACGTCGGCGGCGGCACTGCGGCTGCCGTGCAAGATCTCCACGAAGGCATCGCGGCAGATTCCGACCGATCCGCCGACCGGCGTGCTCAAGTCTCCGGCGATGCCGAACTCCGACGGCTCCAGGCGCCATAACCGCGCACCCTCCTCGTCGAACGAATAGATGAGCGTCGGCGCATCGCCGGCGACTTCGTCGAGGCCGCTGCAGCCGTGCACGACCGCGCCCCGGCGCACGCCCAGCGCGCGCAAGGCGGGTCCCACGCGTTCGACGAGTTCTTCCCGCGCGACGCCGACGACTTGATGCGTCGCGCGTGCCGGATTGGTCAACGGGCCCAGCAGGTTGAAGATCGTTCGCACGCCGAGCTCGCGCCGAACGCCGGCGGCGTTGCGCATCGCCGGATGGTACCGCGGCGCGAACATGAAGGTGAAGCCGCACTCGCGCAGCATCGTCGCGGCAAGCTCCGGTGAAACCTCGATGGGAAATCCCGCCGACTCCAGCACGTCGGCGCTGCCGCACGCGCTCGATGCCGCGCGGTTGCCGTGCTTGGCGACCGGAACGCCCGCCGCGGCAACGACCAGCGCCGCCATCGTCGAGATATTGATCGTGTTGGCATGATCGCCGCCCGTGCCAACGACATCGACGACCATTGGCAAACCGTGCTCGACGTGGAGGCTGCGCTCGCGCATCGCGCGCGCCGCGCCAACGATCTCGTCGACGCTCTCGCCTTTGAACGCGAGCGCAGTCAGCAGTGCGCCGGCCTGGATCGGCGTAAGGGTCGCGTCCATAATCTCACCGACGAACGTGGCCGACTCGTCGGCTGAGAGATCCTCGCCACTCAACACGCGTCGCAGCAGCGGTGCGAACTCAGTCATGACACTGGGAGAGGAAGTTTTCGACGATTTGTTCGCCGCTTTGGCTGAGCACCGACTCGGGATGAAACTGCACGCCATGCACCGGCCGGTCGCGATGCGCGACGCCTTGAACGACCCCGTCTTCGCTGCGCGCGGTGACGCGCAGCGTTTCGGGAATCGTCGATGGATCCAAACAGAGCGAATGGTAACGCGTTGCCGTCAGCGGCGACGGCAGGCCGGTGAAGACCCCGCTGCCGTCGTGCTCGATGCTCGAGGTCTTGCCGTGCATTAGGCGCGGCGCGTGCGTCACGGTTGCGCCCAAAACTTCACCGATCGCCTGCAGGCCCAAACAGACGCCCAAGACGGGCATTCCGCGCTCGATTGCGGCGCGCAGCACCGCCATCATCTGGGGCGCATGCTCGGGGCGGCCGGGGCCCGGACCGACAACGAGGGCGTCGTACCGCTCCAGAATCGCCGGCTCCAGCCGCGGATCGTCGTTGAGCAGCACGTCGGGCGCGACGCCGCGCGAGGCGAGCAGATGCACCACGTTGTAGCTGAAACTGTCGAAATTATCGATGAAGAGCACTCGGCGCGCTTCCTTCACGACGGCGCTCCGAGCACCGCGCGCGCGATGCGCGTCTTGTGCAGCACTTCTTCGTACTCGGCAACGGCTTCGGAGTCGGCGACGATCCCCGCCGAAGCCTGCCACCACGCGCGCCGGCCGTGCACGTGGATGCTTCGCAGCGTGATGCACGAATCGAAGTCGCCGCCAAACGACCAGCGGCCGATGCTGCCGGCATAAAAGCCGCGCGTCACCGGCTCGAGTTCGTCGATGAGCTGCATCGCGCGCAGCTTCGGCGTCCCCGTCACCGTGCCCGCCGGAAATCCCGCGCGAAATAGATCGAGGGCGTCGCAATCTTCGCGAAGCTGGCCGACGACGTTGGAAACGATGTGCATGACGTGGCTATACCGCTCGATTTGCAGCAGCTCGTCGACTCGAACGGTGCCGTACTCGCAGACCGAGCCCAAGTCGTTTCGTCCGAGGTCGACGAGCATCACGTGCTCGGCGCGTTCCTTCTCGTTGGCGAGCAGCTCGTGCGCGATTCGCGCGTCGTCTTCGTCGTCGTGTCCGCGAGTGCGCGTGCCTGCGAGCGGGCGCAACCGCGCCCGGCGCCCTTCCAAACGAACGAGAAACTCGGGCGACGCGCCGAGCAACTGCCCGAACTCCGTGTCGACGTAGAACATGTACGGGGACGGGTTGTATCGCCGCAGCGCGCGATAAAGATCGAACGCTTCCCCCTCCAGCTCGGCACCGAAGCGGATTCCCAACTGTAACTGATAGACGTCGCCCTCGAAGATTCGCCGCTTCACCTCGGCGACCAGTTCGAGGTAACGCTCGCGATCGAGCGACGCCGAAACGTGCCCCGTCGCGCGCAGCGGCCCCGGAAATGACGGCTTGGCAGCGAGCAAACGCTCGAGATAACCGTCTATCCGGCGCTCGAGCACGTCCTCGCCGGCGCCGCTCGTCCAAATCGTCAGCAAATCGGTGAAGTGATCGAAGATCAGCCACGTTGCCGGAATCGCAGCGTACGCTCCCGGCATCGCCGGTTCCGACGAGGTTCGAGCCGGTAGTCGCGCCTCGGGCCGCGCGGCGTCGTACGAAAACGCCAGCAAGGCACCGCCGAGCGCGCCGCCGGGCGTCGCGATGCGATGCTCGGCAACGAAGGCGCGCACGCGAGCATACAGCTCGGCGTTGGCTTCAAACTCGGCGGCCGCGAGATAGTCGAGGCCGATAAAAGAGTAGCGCGAGATGCGCCCGCCGCTCTCCACGCTTTCCAAGAGGCACGCGGCCCGTGGATTCGCAAGCGCGCGATAGGCGCCGATGGGCGT
>JABCZE010000271.1 GCA_013289785.1 Vulcanimicrobiota bacterium
TGGACTCGAGCGGTTGCGGACCAGCGCTATGGTGAAGCAGAGCCTTCTCGTCTTTAGTGCCACGATGGTCCTCAACGTGTGCGGGTTTGCGGCGCATGCCGTTGCCAGCCGCGAGCTCGGGGTCGCGGCCTATGGCGGACTCTATGCGCTTATCAATGCGGCTTTGATTGCGGCGCTCCCGGTGGCTTTCGTCGCACCGGTCGTCGCGCAACTCGCCGCGGAGTTTCGCGCGCTGCACGACGACAGCCATCTCCGCGGCCTAACCGACAGCATCGCGGGCGGCTTTGCAAAGCTTGCCGTGATCTACCTCGTGGTGGCGACCGCCGGAATGATTCCGTTTGCGCACTTTCTGCACGTTCCGATTTGGTCGTTGCCCTTCGTCGGATTGATTGCCGGCGTCGCGCTCTTCGTCAACGCGCTGCGCGCGATCGCCCAAGGTACGCAGGATTTTGTTGGGTACGGATTCTCGAATGCCGTCGAGGGCATTGCAAAAGTCATCGGCATCGTCGCGTTAATTGCCGTGGGCTTGCGGCTCGGCGGCGCCGTCATCGGGTTTCTGCTCGGGCCTGTTTGTGCGTTGATCTATCTCGCGGCGCGGTTGAAGCGGCGATATGCCGCCTCGCCGACGCATCGCGTGCGCTACGACTGGCGCCGTATCCTCAACGCGGGAGCCGGAGCCGCGGCCGCGACGATCGCCATCGCGCTGATGGGATCCGCCGACGTCATTCTCGTGAAGCACTATTTTCCCGAACACGCAGCGGGACTTTACGCAGCCGCATCGCTTGGCGGCAAGATGCTGCTCTATCTGGTCGGATTCGTTCCGACGGTGTTGCTGCCGCAGGCGGCGGATCGTCACGCCCGTGGGGCGCGCACACGCGACGTCTTGGCGGGCAGCTTAGCGATGCTCGTCGCGGTCGCTCTCTGCGGGCTCTTCGTCTTTTACTTCTTCGGTCTGCAGGTGCTGCACGCGCTCGTCGGGCATGCGTTCGACGGAGCGGCGCCGTTGCTGGTCAGATACGGTTTGGCGATGGTGCTGCTTGCCTTGACCAACTCGCTGACGTTCTATGGTATTGCGACGCATCGCCTAGCGTTTACGATGCCGCTGTTTATCTGCACGCTGGGTACGCTTGCCGCGATCGTCACCTTCCATCCGACGCTTGCGACCGTCGTGGAGATCATGGTGGTCGGCAACTTCGCAGCCGCCCTAGCCGTAACGATAGCGCTGCTCTTTCAGCGAAACTCCAGCGCCCGCCGGTCGACGGTGTGACGCGCGTTCTCTTGCTCGGCGGTTCGGGACAGCTCGGGACGGCGATCGCGCAACGATGGACCGATTGCGAGATCGTAGCGCCGTCCCACGACGAGTTGGCCATCGAACAGAGCGAGCGCTTGGCAGAGTCTCTGGTCGCGACCAAACCGGACGTGCTGGTAAATGCCGCGGCGTTTCACGACGTGGATCGCTGCGAAGACGAGAAAGAAACGGCGCTGGAAGTCAACGCGTTTGCGGTCGGGCGCGCCGCTAGCCTTGCCGCCCAACACGACGTGCTCTTCGTCACGATTAGCACCGACTACGTCTTCGACGGTATGAAGGGCAGCCCGTATCTCGAGAGCGATTCGCCAAATCCGCTGTCGTTTTACGGCGCGTCGAAGCTCGCCGGCGAACGTTTGGTCGAAGCGGCCGGAGGACGGGCGTTCGTCGTGCGGACCTGCGGGCTTTACGGGCCTTCGCGTTCGGCTTCGCGCGGCCGCGCGTTCGTCGATCGGATTCTCGCTGCCGGCGAGAGCGGCGAGCCGGTGCGCGTGGTTGCCGACGTCGTAGCGTCACCGACGTTTGCCGGCGATCTCGCCGCCGCGCTGCGCAAGCTGATCGGCACCGCGGCTTATGGCCTCTATCATGCCGCCGCCGCCGGGCCCGTGAGCTGGTATGAGTTCGCGCGCGAGGCGATGCGTCAAGCTCGTGTCGAGCATGCGATCGAGCCAATCGTCGCCGAGCAGTGGAAAGCCAGGGCGATTCGCCCGCGCTACTCCGCGCTCGATAGCTCCAAGCTCGGCGAACTCGGAATCGGCATGCCGTCCTGGCGGGATGGAATTGCGGCGTATCTGGCGCTTGGCGTAAGCTCGTAACGCCGTGGAACTTCGAATCGATCGCCGGCGCGTGGACCGATGCCGGGACCTCGCCGGCACCATCGTCGCGCCGGTCGAAGCCTTCATTGCGGCTCACTCGACGGTTTCGGTCGAACGCGCGGTATTGCGGCTGCTCGGCGTGGACGGGCTTTCGCCGCAGGAAGTTCCGCTGCCCAACGCGATCCTCGATTCGGTCCCGCCTCTCGAACGCGCGCGCGGCGGAGCGCTTTCCTTTGGAAAAGCCTTGGCGGAAACGGGCCTGACCCCGGAGTCCCTCGGTGCGGAATTAGCCGCGGGCCGCTGTAATCTCCAGGACTTCACGGTTACTCGTGACGACGCGGCACGCGGTGCGTTGGCGCCGTTCGTGGATCGGGCGCTGGACCGAATTGCCGCTCGACGCGACGAGCGCGCGGCCCGGCTCGCCGAGCTGCCGCAGTTGCCGCCGCCGTTGCTCTACGTCATCGTCGCCAGCGGCAACATCTATGAGGATCGCGTCGCTGCCGTGGCCGCCGCGCAAGCCGGCGCGCAGGTGATTGCCGTAATTCGCTCGACCGGACAGTCGCTGCTCGACTTCGTCCCGTTCGGCCCGACGACGGAAGGCTTCGGCGGCACCTACGCGACTCAGGCCAACTTCTCGATCATGCGCGCCGCGCTCGACGAGATAAGCGAAAAGCTCGGCCGATACGTGATGCTGACCAACTACGCCAGCGGCCTCTGCATGCCCGAGATTGCGGTGATGGCGGCGTGCGAACGGCTCGACATGCTGCTCAACGACTCGATGTACGGCATTCTCTTTCGCGATATCAACATGAAGCGAACCTTCGTGGATCAGCATTTCAGCCGGATGCTCAACGCGTACTCGGGAATCATCATCAACACCGGTGAGGACAACTACTTGACGACGGCAGACGCCGTCGAGCAAGCGCCGGCCGTCCTCGCCTCGCAGTTCATCAACGAGGAGTTCGCGCACCGTGCCGGTCTGCCGGACGGTCAGATCGGCTTGGGCGACGCGTACGAAATCGACCCCGATCGCGAGGACGGCTTCCTCTATCAAGTCGCGCAGGCGCAGCTCGCACGCGAGATCTTCCCCGACGCGCCGCTGAAGTTCATGCCGCCGACCAAGCACATGACCGGCGACATCTTCAAGGGGCACTTGATCGACGCGATGTTCAACCTCACGTCGGTGATGACCGGCCAGCACATTCATTTATGCGGCATGCCGACCGAAGCGATCCACACGCCGTTTTTAGGCGATCG
>JABCZE010000272.1 GCA_013289785.1 Vulcanimicrobiota bacterium
AGCTTGTCGCCTTCACCAAGCAAGATTTCGCCCTTTCTCGAAGATTGTGAGGATGACTGCTCATCCGTTGGCCGTGCGCCTCGTCGAGCACCTGCGCGGGGGCCGGGAAATCCGCGTCCTCGAGTTCGCCTGCGGCGCCGGCCGCAACACCCGGGCGCTGCGGGAAGCCGGCTTGGACGTCACCGCGGTCGACGATCGCACGGCCGCCTCGGCGGCGCCATTCGCCGGCGTTCCCGACGGATTCGCGGCCGCGCTCTCGACCCACGGACTGCTCCACGGCACGCCGGCGACCGTCGCCGGACACGTATCGCAGATCGCCCGCCGGCTTGCGAAGAACGGCATGCTCTACGCCACCTTTGGTTCCGTCCGCGACGCGCGATTCGGCCAGGGCGAGCGCGTCGATGCCTCGACTTTCGCGGCCGCCGAAGGCGACGAGCGCGGCGTGGCCCACGCTTTTTTCGATCGCGCCCAGTTGGTCGCGCTGCTCGATCCCCATTTCGCGATCGAGTCGTTGGAAGAACACAATGCCGACGAAGTCGCGGGAAAGTGGGCACACCGGCAACGGCCGCTCTCGGGCGCCGTTCACTGGTTCGCGGTCGCTACGGTATTAGAAACGAGACGATGAACGAGACGATGAGGATCGTCGCGAGAACTCCGGCCGCGGTTACGTGATTGCGCGAATGGTGGACCGGATGATGCGGATTCTTTCGCGCCGCATGTTCGCGGCGACGATGATCGTACCAGACGACGGCAATCGCCACCAGGAGCAGCAGCGGTAGGACCCAGCGCAGTAAAGGATGATACACGGTTGAACCTTTAGGTCGCTCGCGAGGAGATGAGGTCCTGCATCGGACTCGAGGCATTCGCGTAGAGGCGCCTGGGCATGCGGCCGGCCAAAAAGGCTTGGCGCCCCGCAATCACCGCGTGCTTCATCGCCCGCGCCATCCGGACCGGGTCGCTCGCTCCGGCGATTCCGGTGTTCATCAGCAGCGCGTCGACCCCCAGCTCCATGGCGATGGCTGCGTCGGAGGCCGTGCCGACGCCGGCGTCCACGATCACCGGGACCGTTGCGCGTTCTTTGATGATCCGGATCGAATACGGGTTGCAGACGCCCAGTCCGCTGCCGATGGGAGCCGCCAGCGGCATGACCGCGGCGCAACCGATCTCTTCGAGCTGCTTACACGCGATCGGATCGTCGCCGATGTAGGGAAGAACCGTAAATCCGTCGGCAACGAGTTGCTCGGCGGCAACGAGAGTCGCTCGAGTATCGGGATGCAGCGTCTGCGCGTCGCCGATCACCTCGAGTTTTATCAGGTCCGTGGCAAGCAATTCGCGCGCTAAGTGCGCGGTCAAGATCGCGTCTTTCGCTGTGTAACATCCGGCGGTATTCGGCAGAACGGTAAACCGGCTGCGGTCGATATAATCGAGCATCGTTCGCCCCTGCCGGTCGTCGAGGCTGATGCGCCGGATCGCCACCGTCACCATCGCCGCACCGCTAGCCGCATGGGCCGCTTGCATGACTTCCATCGACGGATACTTTCCGGTTCCGACGATGAGGCGCGACGCAAGCTCCAGCGCGCCGATGCGCAGCGTGTCGTGTTCCATTTAGCCGCCTGCTACCGCGGTGATAATCTCGACGCGATCGCCGTCGCACAGACGATCGGTCTCGTATTGGGTTCGGCGAACGACGCGCTCGTTGCGAGCCACGGCGATACCGGCGCGGGGCGAGCCCAGCAGTTCGAGCAGCGCGCTGACCGTAAGGTCGTCGGGCAGGTCGCGCAGCTGCCCGTTGATCGTTGCCTTCACATGCGGGTGATTCGGCTCGGAGACGATTCTTCCGTGCGGCGTTCGATTGAGAAGCTCTGCAACTCGGGGCCGATTTTATTTTCGATCGCATCGGCCAGCGCGCGCGCCGTTGCCGGTGCCAGGAGAATACCGTTCCGGTAATGCCCGCATGCGAGAAAGAGGCCCGCGATCGGCGTCGGACCGAGGAAGGGCAGCCCGTCGGGCGTACCTGGCCGAAGGCCCGCCCAGCTCTCCGTCACCGCAAACGAGCCGAGCGACGGCGCCGACGAAAGCGCCGCGTGCAAAAGCTCGTGCACCCCTCTCGCCGTGACGCGCTCGTCGAAACCTGCTGACTCCACGGTCGCGCCGACGAGTAGCCGCCCATCGTCCCGCGGCACGAGGTAGGCACCCGGCACCCATGTCGCATGGCGCACGAAATCGACGGGCGCCCCCAAGGCGAGCATCTCGCCCTTAATCGGCACGATCGGCGGAACGCACGATGGGGGAATGCCTTGCAGTTGCGACGCCCAGGCGCCACCCGCGTTGACGATTGCGCCGGCCGCCACGAAACCCAGGTCGGTATGGACGCCAAGCACTCGACGCTCGTTGCACTCCACGTGCATCGCGGAGCTCCGCTCGACAAGCACACCGCGCGTTTGGCAGGCGCTTACCAGTGCACGCCCGAGGCGCCGATTATCCACGCAACCTTCACCGCTCACGATCACTCCGCCGGCGACCTGAGAACCCAGCCACGGTTCGACAGAAAGCAGCGACGCTCGGTCGAGTATTTCCGTTGCGACCTCGCGCGCCACGAGCTCCCGCGCACCGTGTTGTAGCCGCTCCAGATCCGCTTGGTTGAAAGCAGCGTGCACAACACCGTCGAGGCGCAGACGAGGATCCATGCCGCCCGCCGCCCTCACCCGGTCGACGAAAGGCGGGTACTCACGTAATGAGGCAGCACAGAAATCAAGCAATACTTCGTCGGCCACGCGCTCCGTATAAGGTGCCAGCATTCCGGCGCCGGCCCACGATGCCGCGCGCGCGGGCTCGCCGCGGTCGTACACGCGCACGGTCGCTCCGCGCTCGGCAAGCTCGAAGGCAATCGCAAGTCCGATGAGCCCGGCTCCGATCACGACGACGTCGCCTCCACGCTTATCCATCGGAATCAACGGTTTGACGCGGCTTGGTGCAGTCCAGCTTCGCGGCGGATGCCAACGTTTTTGAATCTTCCTTGCAACTTTCAGCACGACATGATATATAGTTGAACTAGCCCAACTATATGAAGCCAAGCGATAACACGCCTCCCCCCACGTGGAACCTGCAAGACGCTAAGGCGCGTCTATCCGAGCTGGTTGATCGATGCGTCGCAGGGGAGCCGCAAATCATCTTACGGCGCGGGCGGCCTGCCGCGGTGATCGTTTCGCATTCCGAATACGAGCGGCATAGCACTCCCCGAGAGTCGTTGATTTCCTTTCTGCAGCGCTCGCCGTTACGTGGTTTGGATCTTGATTTTGAGCGCTTGCGTGAGCCTATCGAAGCACTAAGAGACCTCGATCTGTGAAGGGCTTCTTGCTC
>JABCZE010000273.1 GCA_013289785.1 Vulcanimicrobiota bacterium
ATACAACGAATCCCAAGCAGCGGTCAACGTGGGCTTAAACCTGCTCGCATTTCCAACGCAAACCGCGGTCTTCCAAATCGGCTCGCCGCAGCAGGTAGTGCCGACAACCTTTAACTTCTAGGGTCGCTCGAGAAAATTAGAATCGAAGCATCGAGTGGTAGGAAGCGGCGATTTAGTGCGTCCTTCGACTCCGCTCAGGATGACAGGCATCGGCGAGCGGTGAAGTTTACCTCCGCTGCTTTGTCATCCTGAGCTGCTTTGTCATCCTGAGCGGAGTCGAAGGATGGACGAAATCACAGCTTCCTAGGGTTCGTCACACGGGGGGTGGGCGCAGGCGCAGTTATCCGATTCGAGGCTCGAGTCGGACGCGTTTTGGCAGAAGTCGCTGCAAAAGACTTCGCCGGTTCCGACGGGCGAGCTTACCGTGCAGTTGCAGATGGAGTAGCTGCACTCGATGCCACGCTCTAGGGACACGGCGTGGCCCTGACGGGATTATTCGAAATCTCGATGCTTACGATCTGGGCCGCCGGATCGGAAGGCGTGAAGAGCCCGAAGTAGGTGTTGTCAAAAGGCTCCGTCATGCAAAGCTTCGGCGAGATGAACTGCGGGTCGGTGGGACCGCCCGCTCCCATTGAATCGAGGAAGAACCACTGACCTTGGCTGGCCTCCGTGGCGAAGGCGTTGAAGGTCCAGATATTGTTCGGGCTGGCGCTGGGCGAGGGCGAAGGGGATGCGACGCCTTTAAAGATGGCCTTTTGAGCGACCATCGAGAACTCGGTGCCTTGACCGTTGCTGTCCGGGTTATAAGTCAGCTGGCCCGGCGTGGTCCCAAGCTTAAGCCACGCTGGGGGAATGTGAGGATTTTGATTTCGAACGAACTGCACCGCCTCGGCATACGAGGTCCCAGCGGTGCCCAACGCAACCAAGGCGAACGAATAGCCAGCCCAATTCGTTTGCACGGTGTCGGTCGACGGCGTCACTCCGGTTCCCGACGTATTGAAGACGATCATGTATTGATAGTTCGTAAAGTTGAAGGGAGATTGAACGTCATAGTGTATCGCTATGTATCCCGGAGGCGCGCCGCCGGGCCCCAAATCAGGAGGATTTGGCGTAACCTGACGACCGCACGCCACAACGATGAACGCCGTTACTAGCACGACTACAAAACCGAAACTCAATCTGCGAATCATGGTCTCCTCGCTGTCCGTGCGCGATGCAGGCCTTGCTGCGTGCGCGGCCGTTCTTTTAGCGGCGGCATTTCCAAAGATTGGGGCAGCCTGGCTCGTCCCGTTCGGAACGGCAATAACGTTCTGGCTTTGGCAAGGAGCTTCCTGGAAGCGCGCGGCGCTTCTCGGTTGGCTAATCGGGTTCATTTTTTTTGCAATCGATTTCGCGTGGGTCGGACATACGGTCGGACGCTACATCGGCGCTTTCGGACCGTTCCTCGCATTCGGCCCCGCATTGATCGAGGCGCCTTTCATCGCGCTAGCCGGCGCACTCGGCGCGATTGCCTACGCTCGCATGCGTCCCGGCGTAGCGCCGCTCGCCGCTGCCGCCGCGTTTACGATCTGCGAATGGCTGCGATCGATCGGCGTGCTGGCCGCGCCGTTCGATCAGCTCGGTTACACGCAAGCCGATACGCCGCTACGAGCGATCGCCGCCTACGCGGGAACCTACGGCATCACGTTCGTCCTGTGCGCGCTTGGGGCGTATGCCGCGGATTCATTGCATCGCAAAACCTGGCGCCCGCTGCTCGCAGCGACCGCCTCGACGGCCGTTCTCACCCTCGGCGCGTGGACGTTCTGGCCGGCACGCGCGCTCGCGCCTCCGACGATTCCGGTCGTCGCGGTGCAAGCCAACATTCCGCAGTCGTTTAAGTGGAACGCGCTCGCGCTGGCGGTTCGCCGATACACGGCGATGACGCTTGCGTCGACTCACTTACATCCGCGGCTAATCGTTTGGCCGGAGACGGCGATCCCGACGGCGCTCGACCTCGACCCGTATTTGCTGGACCAGTTTTCAGACCTCGCACGGCGGCTTGGCAGCACGATCGTCGCGGGCGGCATCGATTCCAGCGGCCGCCGGGTTTATAATGCACTCTATATTTTCGCACCCGACGGTAGTTCGAAGATTTATAAGAAGCGCCAACTCGTGGCTTTCGCCGAATGGTTTCCCGGCCGGGCCTTCCTCTCGTGGCTGCCCTACATCGGCGCGCTCAACGGCGGCCTGACGCCGGGCGGAACCGACGGAGTCTATTCGACGAGCGCGCTCTCCATCGCCCCGCTCATCTGCTGGGAGTCGGCTTTCGCCGATCTAGCCTACGCGCAAATGCAGCGCAACGCTCAAATTCTCGTCGTGAGCACCGACGACGCCTGGTTCGGAACCACGTCGGGGCCGTACATGCACGCGCAAATCGCGCAACTCCGAGCCGTCGAAAGCGGCGCCTACGTCGTGCGCGCGGCGGCGACCGGTATCAGCGGAATCATCGCGCCGGACGGACGGTGGCAAGCACGCAGCCGTCTCGAGCAACAGACGACCGTCGCCGGTAAAGTGGGCCGGCGAGTTCCGACGCTGTTCGCTCGCATCGGTCCGACCCGCGTCGCGCTGGCTCTGATCGCCTTGTACGGGCTGCTCTTTCTCGTTCCGCGAGCGCGGGCCGAGTAGCGGACTCATGCGCATCAGCAAGACCTTGCGCAAACGGCTGTTTATTGGAGGCGGAGTCCTTCTGTTCGTTTACGTCGTGGTCGAGATCGTGTTGGCAGGCAGAGGCGTGCCGCCGATTCCGCCCGCTCAGTTGCCGATCGAGCTCCGGGGCGGTCACGTGCTCAACAATCACATTACGACCAAATCGTGGAGCTTCGATTACGACCACGCGCGCCTCTCACCCGACGGCCTGAGCGGCAGCGTCGACGGCGTGCGCAACGGGGTAGTCTTCAGAAAGGGAAAGCCTTACCTGCGAATTTCGGCAAAGCACATTCAAGTGAACATCACGACGCTCGATTTCACGGCCGTCGGAAAGGTGCACGTCGAACGGATCGACGACCCTGAAAAGCGCTCGTTCGACACGGACCTGGTGACGTGGACGAACGACGCCAAGGTTTTGCGCATGGCGCATCCGAGTTACGTTCGTTCCGGTGGTCAGACGCTCGTCATCACGAATATCACGGTCAATTTCGACGACAACAGCATTCATCTCGGCAAGGTCAGCGGGGGAGTCGAACTCCACCGCTGACTTGAGGCCAAGGACCTAGTCTTTATCGCCGAGTTTTTTCTTTGCCTCGGCGATCAGTTTCTTGACCTTCTGTCCGCCTTTATGCCCGATCTCTTCGTAAAAATCCGAGCCGTATTTTTCCTTGAC
>JABCZE010000274.1 GCA_013289785.1 Vulcanimicrobiota bacterium
CTCGGTGTAAAAGTCACCCGCGTTGCGCCGGATCGCCCCGTAATCGCCGCGCGCGAGAAAGTAATAGGGCGCGCCCGTGGTGAGGTCGATGAGGGGCGTCGTCGCGCGACCGGTCTCGGTATCCATGGCGCCGTAGAGTGTCGCGAGAAGCTCGGGATACTGCTTGGGCTCTCGGATGCCGGCGCGAAAAGAAAGCAGGTCGCCCAAATATTCGTTCATGCCCTCGTAGACCCAGAGCAGATCCGTCAGTTGAGGCACTTGGAAGTTCGGCGTCGTCAGATCCTCCGGCCGGCGGTACTTCCCGTTCCAGGAGTGCGAAAACTCGTGCGTTATGAGATCGCCGCCCGCGAGCGATTCGTCCGGGTCGGTTAGGAAATCGTCGGACGCCCGGTCGTCGCTGGATTGATGGTGCTCGATGCCTTCGAAGCCGATCGCATCGCTGAGCGTCAGCAGCGCGTGATAGTCCGCGAAGTGGCGCGAACCGTACAACGCGAAAGCCTCACCGGGCACGCGCTGGTACGCGCGCAATAAGCCCGCCGGAATGTCGAGGTCTTGTGGGCGATCGGCGAATGCGTCGAATTGGACGAACGCCGGGCCTTCTTGCCACAAATTCCACTTTTGAACGTAGCGCCCCATGTCCAGTGGCGAGTCGACGAGCATGTTGAGCGGCGTCACCGCGAAGTCGACGCGGTTTCCGCTTTGCGTCGCACCGCGGAGCGCCGTCGCGAAGTCCCAACCCGGAGGCAGTACGATGCTCGGCTTGACGAAATAGTGATGCGAGTCGATGCCCTCTTGGTAGAGTAAGGCTCGATTCCAGTTTACGATTGCAAGTGAATGTGACGACATCACGTCGCCCGGCGCGTTCATCAATACGTAGAAGTCGGCATCGATGGCGCCGGCGCCGGCTGGAACGTCGACGTGGAAAGCGTAGAGGTCGTTCGGATCGCGGCGCCAGTCCAGCGACTCACCGCCGGCAGAGATGCGCAGCGCGGCGAGATCGTTGAGCGGGCCCGTCGGGCCGTGCTCGCCGGGGATCCACTTAGGGTAGACGACCGTAAAGCTTCCGGCGCTTGCCGGTATCCGCTCGCGGACCTCCATGATGCCGTCGGCGGCTCGGGAGGCGTCGAGAACGAGCGTCACGGGGCCTTGCTGGCTGGCCAGCGACGGCTTCGCGACAAACTCGGAGGCAGAGCCCACGGCCGGGGCGAGCAGCGTCAGGAGAATCAGGGGGACGCATGGTCGTAGCATCCCGCCCCGCTTCGCATCGCCGATTATCCGGGCCCCCTAGACGCCCGCCGGCAGGTCCGCCGATGAAGAACCACCAAGAGCCTATCGCTCTTTCTTCCTTCCTTATCGAACGGAGGTCGCTCTCCACGTGAAGATCGTGGTGACGATTAAGCTCGTCCCGAATCCGAACGCTGAAAAGCGAATCGACCCGCAGACAAAGCGACTCGTGCGAACCGGCGTTGAGACCGTGCTCAACCCCTACGACGAATACGCGCTCGAGGCGGCGCTACAACTCAAAGAACGCGCCGGCGGCGACACGACCGTCACGATCTTTTCGATGGCGCCCGATTCGTTGAAAGAGGGGCTGCGCCGGGCGCTGGCAATGGGGGCCGACGACGCGGTCGTTCTCAGCGACGAAGCGCTCGAGGGGAGCGACGTTTCGGCGACGGCCTATGCCATGGCGGCGGCATTGCGGACGCTGAAGTTCGATCTACTGGTAGTCGGCGGGCTGACCGACGACGGCAGTACCGGCGCCGTTCCAGGAGCGCTCGCCGAGCATCTCGGCCTGCCTTGCATCACCAACGCGCGCAAGGTCGACGTCAACGACGGTACGATCGAAGTCGAGCGCGAAACCGATTCGGGCTATCAAATCGTTCGCGGCCCGCTGCCGGCGCTGCTCACAACCGCGCTAACGTTCGGCGAGCCGCGCTACGCATCGCTCAAAGGCATCATGGGTGCCAAGAAAAAGAGCATCGCGACGATCTCGCTGCAGGACCTCGCGCTCGACCGTCCGGTTGGCACGACTGGCTCCAAAACCGAACTGCGTAGTTTTGCACCGCCGCCCGTTCGCGGAAAAGGCAAAGTTATCGAGGCGAATGACGGGCTTTCCGGCGCGCAAGCGATCTTCGACTTCCTCGCCGAGAAGCGGCTGGTTTGACTATGAAAAACGTCATCGCGTACGCCGAACACCGGCACGGCGAGACCCGCAAGGTCACCTTCGAACTGGCCAGCGAGGCCGGCAAAATCGCCGCGGCGCTCGGCGGCAAGGCGCACGCCGTCGTCCTGGGACCGGGGTCGGAGCAGTTGGCCGGTCAACTGAAGAGCTATCCGCTCGACACGATATTCCTCAACGACGACGTCGACGTCGAAGGCTTTCTGCTCGACCCGATCGTCGACTATCTCGAAGCGGCGGCTCGGGTCGCCGGCCCTTCCTTGATGCTGATTCCGAACACGCTTTCCGGTCGCGACGTGGCCGGGCGCCTGATGGTTCGTTTGGACGCCGGCATGGTCGCCGACGTCGTCGAGATGAAGGTCGACGGCGACGCCGTGGTCTGCACCTCACCGAAGTTGGGCGGCGCGCTGATCACGCAATGTGCCTTGCGTCCCGCCGACTATGGCGTTGTGACCGTTCGGCCGAACGCCTTCGCCGTCGCGACCGGGGGCGCCGGCGCGCGTCTCGAGCCGATCGCCAAGCCTGCGGGCAAGAGCTATTCGGCCGTGATCGAGCGCGACGTCGAAGAGGGCGCCGGTGAACTTGCGCTCGAGGAGGCTCCGGTCGTTGTTGCGGGCGGGCGAGGGCTCGGCGGGCCGGAACCTTTTGAGACGTTGCTGAAGCCACTGGCACGGGCTTTTGGCGGCGCCGTCGGCGCTTCGCGGGCCGCTGCCGACGCCGGCTGGGTGCCCTATAATCTTCAGATCGGACAGACGGGGAAGACCGTCACGCCGAACCTCTACATCGCCGTCGGAATTTCCGGCGCGATACAACACAAAGTCGGAATGCGGGCCTCCGGAACGATCGTCGCGATCAATAAGGACGCGGCGGCACCGATTGGCGAATTCTCCGACCTGCTGGTTGTAGGCGACGCTTTCCGCATCGTTCCCGAACTGACGAAACTTGTCGAAAACCGCTAAAGGAAACCTTTCTTGAAACGAATCTCACTGATCGCACTGATTGCACTGGCCTTCGGGCTCGGCATCGCCACGACGACGCCTTCCGCGCAAGCCGGCCTCTTCGGAGGAGGGAAATCCGGAACGCCGAGCCCGTCTCCGTCGCCCTCTGCGTTACCGACGGCCAGCCCCGAACCGCCATCAATCGCGATTCCGCGTTTG
>JABCZE010000275.1 GCA_013289785.1 Vulcanimicrobiota bacterium
CGGTCCTGGGAGGCGATCTGAACCTGCATCCCGCTCTATTGCCGGGCGCTAGGAAATGGCCTGCCGCACGGGGCGACGAATTGCGCGTAGATGCGGTCTTCTACGCGCTCCGACGCGGCCGAGTTCGACGTAGTGGTCGTCGGCGGCGGCAATGCAGGCTGCGCCGCTGCGATTGCAGCGGCGCGTCACGGTGCCCGTACGCTGCTGCTCGAGCGTTACGGCTTTTTGGGCGGCACTGCGACCGCCGCTATGGTTGGCCCGTGGATGACCTTTCATTCGTCGCAAGAACGCATCGTCGGCGGCATCGCGCAAGAGATGGTCGAGCGGTTGATGGCCAAAGGCGCTTCGCCGGGTCACCTGGCCGACTCGTCGGATTACGTTGCGACGATTACGCCGTTCGATCCCGAGGTGCATAAAGCGCTGCTCTTCGAGATGATGCAAGAGTCCGGCGTAGCGTTGCTCTTGCATGCCTACTTCCTCTCGGCGCAACTCGACGGAGAAGCCGTTTGTGGAGCGACGTTTGCGACGGGCGGCGGCGCGCGCAGCTATCGGGGAAAGGTCGTCATCGACGCTACTGCCGACGCGCTGGTAGCCGCGTCCGCCGGCGTCCCGACGCAACAAGGCGACGAGCGCGGACGCGTCCAGCCCGCTACCTTGATGTTTCGCCTGAGCCACGTCGATCTGGCCGAACTTGCAGCGTACTTGCGCGAGCATCCCGACGAGATGCGCAGCTCGCTGCGTCCGCAAGAGCGCGTGCCGGCCGCGCTAACGGCAGTCGCGGGCCTGAACCAGCTCTGGGAGCGCGCGCGCGCGGATGGGCTCGTCGACGTTCCGCGCGAGCTGGTCTCGTTTTTCATCTCGCCGTATCCCGACGAAGTGACGGTCAACATGACGCGCGTCGTCAACGTCGATCCGCTCGATCCCGACGACCTTACGCGAGCCGAGATCGAATCGCGCTTGCAGGCGATGCAGCTACTGGAGTTTTTTCGACGGCGCGTGCCGGGGTTCGCGGGGGCACGGATTGCGGCAACCGGCACGCAAGTCGGCATTCGCGAATCGCGCCGCATCGTCGGCCGCTACACGCTTACGCGCGACGACGTTTTGCAAGCGAGGCGTTTCGACGATGCCGTAGCGCGCAGCGCGTATCCGATCGACGTGCACAATCCCAGCGGAAGCGGAACCAGCACGCAGCGCCTGGCGCCGGGAGAGAGCTATGAAATCCCGTACCGAACGCTCGTGCCGGTCAATCGCGAGCAGCTGCTGGTCGCAGGGCGCTGCATTTCTACGACGCACGAGGCGCTGGCCTCGACGCGCTTGACGCCGACGGTGATGACGCTCGGACAGGCCGCCGGAACGGCCGCGGCGCTGGCTTGCGCGCGCGGCGTGCGCGTGGCCGACATCGATACCAATGAGCTGCGAGCGCAGCTCATCGCCGACGGCGTGGATCTGCGGCGCACTGTGTCATCGCAAAGTGTGTCATCCTGAGCGGAGTCGAAGGACGAAGGACGATGAGCGATTTGGAACGACTGCTCGACCTCTACGCCGTGAACGTTCGCTTCGCCGATCTGGGTGATTGGGGCAATGCGGAGCTGCGCGCCGAGTACGATCCTGACGGCCCCGAGATTCGCGTAAACGAACGGTTAGCGCGCGAGTTGGTGCCGTTTGCGATCGCGCACGAGCTCTACCATCATCAGGAAGCGATCGGTGAGATCGCGACGCTTCCAGATCGAGAAGCGCGTGAAACGGCTGCCGACGCCTTCGCTTGCGAACTGCTGGCGGGCGCGCCGTGACTGAACTGTTTGCCGGAATCGACGGCGGCCAGAGCTCGACGGTTGCGGTCATCGGCGACGAGCGCGGAGCGATCCTGGGTCGCGGTATCGCCGGACCCGCCGACGAGGTCGGCGAGAAATCAGACTCGACTCGACTGCGCGACGCGCTGCGCGGTTCGCTTGGCCGCGCGCGCGATGCAGCCGGACTACCCGGGTCTACGCATTTTGCAGCGATTGTTGCGGGAATCAGCGGCTACGAAGGCCGCATCTACGGCGCGCGGCCCGATCTTCCGACGGATCGCCTGGTGCTGAGGCACGATGCGCCGATTGCACACGCGGGTGCACTCGCCGGCGAGCCGGGCGTCGTCGCGATCGCGGGCACGGGTTCGGTCGCCTACGCGTGCGACAAAAACGGCGGCTCGCAGACGCTCGGCGGATGGGGCTTCCTCTTTGGCGACGAGGGAAGCGCTTTCTGCATTGCTCGTGATGCGCTCGCGCTTATGATGGCCGCGCAGGACGACGGCGGTCGCTCACTCCGCGAGGAGACTCGGGCGGCCTGCGATTTCTTTGCAATGGACTCGCTTCGGCAAGTAGCGCGCGCATTTTACGCCGGCGAACTGACCCGCGAGCGGCTCGCCGCCTTTACACCGGTGGCGATTCGGTTTGCGCGGTTCCGCGCAATCGCCGACCGCGGGGCTGACGGCCTCGCTACGCTGGCGTTTCGCCTGCTGGTTGAAATGAAAGAACGCCGGGTGGCTCTAGCTGGGGGACTCTTCGCCGACGCGGATTTTTACGAGCGCGTCAGACGCGGCATCCTCCCCGCCGTACCCGACGCCCACGTCGGGCACGCGAAGTACGAACCCGCGGTGGGCGCGCTGCTGCTCGCCTACCGGGAACTGGGGCTGCAGGTGCCGGAGCTTCGGCAATGAGCCTGCTCGAAGCAGTGCGCGGCGGGTTAATCGTTTCGGTTCAGGCTTGGCGCGGCTCCGCGCTCGACGATCCGCCGATCATTGCCGCGATGGCGCGAGCCGCGCAAGACGGCGGAGCAGTTGCGGTCCGCATCGAGGGGGTCGAGAATCTTCGCGCGGTGCGCGAGCGCGTTGCTTTGCCGATCGTCGGCCTCATTAAGCGTGAATATCCCGGATTCGAGGCCTACATTTCTCCGTCGCTTGCCGAGGTAGGAGCGATCATCGGCGCGGGCGCGGAGATCGTGGCTTTCGATGCAACCGGCCGTCCACGGCCGGACGGCAGCCTGCTCGTCGACGCGATCGAGGCCATCCACGCGGCCGGCAGGCTCGCGATGGCCGATTGCTCGACGGCGGCTGACGCAGCAGCCGCGAGCGCCGCCGGCGCCGACATCTTGGCGACGACGCTTTGCGGCTATACGGCGCCGACCGAGAAGCACGCGCTTCCCGCGCTCGATCTCGTCGCTGAGGTTTCGCGATTGGGTAAGTTCGCCGTGTGCGAGGGTGGCGTTCGTTTACCGGCCGACGTAAGGGCGGCGCTCGATGCCGGCGCCGACGCCGTCGTCGTTGGGACCGCTATCACCAATGTGGACTGGC
>JABCZE010000276.1 GCA_013289785.1 Vulcanimicrobiota bacterium
GTGTCGCGGTTCGATTGCGGCGAGCGCGCGCGGGAAGAGGCCGGACTTGGCTACGGCGTAGGCGATTCTCCCGGCGGTCGTGATGCACGCCAAGCAAACCGAGAATGCGCTGAAAAGGGCGCCGATCGCAATCGGAACGCGCAGGTAGCCGATATTATAGATGCCGACGAGGGTTCCCAGCGGGAACGTTTGCCGGTCCAGCGGAGTCGATGCGTGCGCCAAGCCGACGATTTCGGCGTAGGTCGCGACGATGAAAAACGCGCTCGCGAACACCACGCTGGCAATCACCGCTCGCGGAATCGTGACCAGCGGCCTTTTGGCTTCGGCCCCAAATGCCGTCGCGCTTTCGAAGCCGACGAGGCTGAAGACGGCGGTCATCACGGCCAGACCCCAGTTCGGGACGCCGCCCTTGATCGTCAGTTGATTCGGATCGAGCGCCGGCCCGTGTCGCGCAAGAACGATCGCAACCACTACTAGGATGATGAGGACGGAGATCGCTTCGAGCACGAGCATGACGATTGCCGAAACTTGCACGCCGCGATAGGCCGCCTGCCAGCAAACCACGCCGAGAACGATCGCGATAGCCACATAGATCGCGGGGGTCGATGCGCCGAGAATCCCTGCGTCGTGCAGCAGCAAGCTGACGAAGAGCGACATCGCACCGACGACGGCTGCCGCCACGAAAACATACGCCCAGAGCAGGCTCCATCCGGCGAGCGCACCGAGGACCGGTCCGAGATTTTCGGCGGCATACTCGTACATCGAACCTGCGCCGGTGAAGCGGCGCGCGAATTGATTCAGGTTGAGCGCCACCACGACCAGCATGCCCGCGCCGAAAAGATAGGCCAGCCACGTCCCGTTGCCCGCGTTGGCGAACATGTAGGGCGCGATCAAGATCGGCGTCATGCTCGGCCCAATCAGGGCAACAGAGGTTGCGAGCACCTCCACGAACGTTAGCGAGCCGGATCGTAAGGAGCTCGAGGCGCCGGCCGTCTCTTCCATAAAGTGCGATGCTCGGCGACCGGCTGCCGAGTTCCCCCGCGCCTCCGAAACTTCACCGCGCCGGCGCGGGTAGGACCGCTCGCAATGTTCTGGTGGGTGATCGTCGTCGTTGCCGGTTTCTTGATCTTGCGCTCGATCGTGCGCGCAGCGGCAGCCTCACGCCATTTCGGCGGATCCGCGCCCCCGGGGCCTGCGGAGTACGGCTATGGCGGCTTCGGCGGCGGCGGCAGTTTCTGGAGCGGGCTGCTCGGAGGCTTGGGCGGCGCGTGGTTGGGTAACGCGAATGATTCCGCCGGCCGGAAACGCGATTCAGGCGGCGACGGTGACGCCGGTGGGGGAAGCGGCGACGGTGGCGGCGGATGGTAGGCCCCTATGGTACGCCTGCTGTCATTGGTTCTTGCCGCGGTCTTTGTCAATCCGTCGTATTTTGGTAACCTGCACTGGCGGCTGATCGGGCCGTTTCGCGGTGGTCGCGCGCTCGCGGTCACCGGCGTTCCCGGCGAACCGCATCACTTCTATTTCGGCGCCGTCGACGGCGGCGTCTGGGAGAGTAACGACGCCGGTCGCACCTGGAGGCCGATCTTCGATCGTGAGGATATCGGCTCGATCGGGTCGATCGCAGTCGCACCGAGCAATCCGCGCGTCGTCTACGTCGGAACCGGCGAAGCCGACATGCGCTCCGACATCGCCTACGGCGACGGGATGTACAAATCGACCGACGGCGGGCAAACGTGGTCACACATCGGACTGACCGCTACTAAACAAATCGGCGCGATCGTCGTGGATCCGCGCGATCCCAACGTTGTCTACGTTGCGGCGCTGGGCCACCCATATGCTCCCAATGCGGAGCGCGGCGTCTTTAAGACGACCGACGGCGGTCAAACCTGGAATAAAGTTCTGTTTAAAGACGCCGATACTGGTGCGACGGCGCTTGCCATGGAGCCGGGAAATCCAAACGTACTCTACGCCGCGCTTTGGCAGACGCGGCGGCCGCCGTGGAACGTCTATCCGCCCTCGAACGGCCCGGGCAGCGGCCTCTATAAGACAAGCGATGCCGGCGCAACCTGGACGAAGTTGGCGCAAGGTCTTCCGGCGCACGTCGGGCGTATCGGCCTTTCGATCTCAGCGGCGGCGCCAACGCGCATCTATGCAAACGTCGACAGCACCCCAGGCCTCGGTGGAATCTATCGCTCGGACGACGCGGGCGCAACCTGGACGCATGAGAATGGCGAGACGCGCATCTGGCAGCGCGGCTGGTATTTCAGCGGCATCACCGCCGACCCGCATAATGCCAACGTCGTCTACGTGATGGACACGTCAACCTATCGCTCGACCGACGGCGGCAAGACTTTCGACGCGATCTTGGGCGATCCGACCGGCGACGATTTTCATACACTGTGGGTTGACCCCGGCGATTCCAACCGCATGATCTTGGGCAGCGACCAGGGCGTGGTCGTCAGCCTCAACGGCGCGCAGACCTGGAGCTCCTGGTATAACCAGCCGACGGCGCAGTTCTACCACGTCGCAACCGACGACGCGTTTCCGTATTCCGCATACGGCGCGCAGCAAGACTCCGGCGCCGACATGCAAGCCGTGTGGAGCAAATACGGAACGCTCTCGCAGCAAGACTTTCGGCCACTCGACGTCGGCGGTGAGAACGGTTATCTCGCGCCCGATCCCAAGCACCCGGGATTGGTCTACGGCAGCGCCGGAGGGGCCGGCGGCCCAGGCGCAACCAAAGAAGTCACCGCCACGGGTTCTGAACTGAACGTCGATCCGGTCATCGCCTATCCGTCGACGCTGTGGCGCAACACGTGGACGGCACCGCTGTCGTTCTCGCCCGCCGATCCCAAATCGCTCTACATGGGGCACCAGAACGTCTTTCGCTCACGCAACGGCGGCGACAGCTGGCAGATCGTCAGTCCCGATCTCTCGCGCCCCGACGAAGGCACGCCGTCGAACCTCGACGCAGCGACGCTGGCCGATAACAACAACGTGCAGCGCCACGGTGTGGTGTACGCCATCGCTCCTTCGCCGATCGTGGCAAACCTCGTCTGGGCCGGCACCGACGACGGCAATATCTGGGTGAGCCGAAACGCTACGGCGAGCGCGCCCGCGGTTCGCTGGCAGAACGTGACGCCATCGCAGCTTTCGGCGTGGAGCAAGGTCGGGATCATCGAAGCCTCGCACTTCGGCGCGTCAACGGCATACGCGGCCGTCGATCGGCACCGCCTCGACGACTACGCGCCGTACATCTATCGCACGGCCGATGGCGGCGCGACGTGGACGCCGATCGTCAACGGCATTCCGAACGGTTCGTTCGTCAAC
>JABCZE010000277.1 GCA_013289785.1 Vulcanimicrobiota bacterium
TCGACATCAGCGCGAATGACGAGCAACTTTACAGCGTCACAACCTCGCTATATATGGGGAAGGTTATCACGGCTATACCAAAATATAGCAAAGGCGAGCTTGCGATTGTAGCTAAGAACAAGAGCGGCCAGCCGCTCACATCGCGCACCGACGCGCTTGCAGATCCTCGCAGAGACACTCCCGACCTGCTGCCACCACCGGCGACGACGGATGTGGACAGCGTCGACACCGTCGTGGAGAACGGCGCCATCCGGGAGATCAAAGAATGGCAGGCGGTCATGGACCACATCCGGAGTCTGCCCGTCGAAAGCGTGGGCGAACTCCCTGTGATCCCGGTCGATGGGCGCGCCGCCGAAGTCCGGGCGATTATAGTAAGCTGATCGCGCAGGAACCGTCGCGGTCCGGGAATCACCAGCAGCCGGCTCGAAAAGAATCGTCGCGACGACCATCATACGGGAGAGTCCCGCGTAAAGGAGACGCCATGAGAGAAGGTCCGGGCGCGAGCCTCGGCATCGCGTCAGTAGCGAACCTACGCGACCTGGGCGGCTACACCGCTACGCACGGCTCCGTCGTAGCCGATAAGTTGATCTATCGCTCGGATCAGCTCAATGCCGTGAGCCCCGCAGACTTGAACAAGGTCGCTACGCTCGGGCTCAAGACCGCGTTTGACTTCCGAACAGAAGCCGAACGCGACCACGCTCCCGATATGCTTCCTCCCGGCGTGGAGTACGTCTGGCTCGACGTTCTGAACGATGCGCCCGGCGCCGGCCCGGCTCAACTCGGAAGTCTTCTGCAAGATCCCCAGAAGGCCGATGCCGCGCTCGGAAATGGGAAAGCGGAGGCGTTATTCAGCCAGGCCTACCGAGATTTCGTAACGCTGGCGAGTGCGAAATCTGCTTATCATCGATTCTTCGCCGCTTTGTCCAATCCAGGGAACGGGCCAGCCCTTTTCCATTGCACGACGGGTAAAGACCGAACCGGCTGGGCAGCAGCTTCTCTCCTGACGCTGCTTGGCGTCTCCCATGCACAAGTCTATGCCGATTACCTCCGCAGTAACGAATACATACTTCCGGCATACAAATCGCTCATCGATGCGTTCGTCGCAAAGGGTGGCGACCCGGAGATCACGACCGCCGTCTTGGGTGTAAGAAAACCATATCTCGACGCAGCCTTCGACGAGGTGGATCGGCGGTACGGCTCGATCGAGAGCTACTTCGAAATGGGGCTTAGCATCGACGGCGCGACCCAGGAGTTGCTCCGCAAGCGCTTTCTCGTCGCCGGCTAGCGAATGCGATGAGATCCACACAATAATCAAACGCAACCGAATCCCTTGGCTCGCGCTCGTTTTTCTCGTTGCGTGCAGTCGATCCGGCACAACGCGCGGTTGGGGTACGCCGCACGAGTTGACGATCGCGCGCGCAAACGACCCGTCTTCTCTCAACCCGCTCTTTGTTTTCGAACAAGCGGATATCGATGTGACGCAGCTCTACGCCGAGCCACTCGTCGGGCTCAGCTCGAGAAATCAGCCCGTTCCCCTGCTGGCAGAACGGGTTCCGACAGTCGAGAACGGGGACGTGGCGCGCGATGGAAAGACGGTCACGTATCGTCTTCGACGCAGTGCACGCTTTGCCGACGGCGTGTCGCTTACCTCAAAAGACGTCGCGTTTACTTACCGGGCAATTCTCGATGCTCGCAATCCCGTGACGGAATCCCAGCCGTATCGCGAGATAGAACGCCTCGAAACGCCCGACGCGTACACAGTCGTCCTTCATTTTCGGCGGCCTTGGTCGGGTGCGGTCGGTGCGTTATTCGCCGTAACGGACTTTATTTATGGAATTCTTCCCGCTCACGCGTTCGTTAGTACGGATCTGACGCATTCTTCCTGGAACGACCACCCATTCGGAAGTGGCCCATTTCGCGCGTCCGATGGGCGCGCGGTGACGAGATAGTGCTCGAACCGAATACTACGCTTGGCGCAAGCCGCATCTCCGGCGTTTGATCCTCAAGATCGTTCCCGATCGGAATACGGAGCTGCTCATGCTCAGGACGCACGTGAGCGCCGAGAGCGATGACCCTGAGCTGCGTCACGCCCGCGGGCACTTTGAAATTCTGCGCTCCACCCGTGTAGTTAAACGTCTTATGGTTGGGAAGAGAGTTTGGTGCAGCGATGTTCGGCACGACGCCGTCACCGGCGTGCCCGCCGCAGCCTGCCAGCATTGCCACCGCGACGCAAAGGCGCAACGCACCTCGGACAAAATGGAAAACCCTCATCGCGTGCCTCCTGAAGCTGAACGGATCGGTGGAAGATGTTCGGCGCAGCCTCCTGAGCAGCCTCGGATAAGAATGCAATACGGTCTATTGCCAACAAACGGCAGAGCGTTCTGCTAAGCGAAGCAAGAACACGAGGAAAAATGAACTATCCAGCCGCGCCAGCGTGGGTTACAGCGCTAGTCGCGCTCCTGTGTTGCGACAGCAACAATGGCTGCCATGCTGTAGCCCTCGCCTTTGTAACCTCGTAAGACCGGCGTGTGCAGTTACGCCTGTCGCGCGATCGCAGCGTTTGCCTCGCGGATGGCGCGGCCTTCATCATTGTCACGCTCAAGCGATTCGTTTGCGACCTTGGCCCACAGCGCGGTTCGAGCGCTGCGCCCTCCTCGTCATCGAGCCGATCGACCTCTTTGCCGATCCGAGCGATCTTCTTCGTACACCCGCAACCCCCAAGGAGCCCGATCGTCTCCGGTCCCGCCAGGTTGCCATTCCGATCGGCAGCCTTGGCTTCCGGATGCCGCTGGTAGTCGTCAGTATTGTCGCCTACCGAATGGCATCGTAGAGACGATTGCAAACAATGAGCCGGCGCCTGTCCGAGTCGTCCGGACAGCCGGCTTCGTTCTGGATCGCGAACTGACTCCAAATGCTGATCGCGGCGTATGACGCCAATTTGCCGGTCGCCGTCTCGATGTTGTTCGGAAGTTGCGCATAGGCCACGGCTAGCTTATTGTCGCCCTCGTCTTCGCTGGCCACCGTCGAATCGACGCCGGCACAACCGCCGGAGATAGCCAGTGAATCAGGATCCGGGAGGAGCGCGATGCAGCACGTGAGACGTTGCACGGCGTCAGCCCCTGGACAATTCGTCGGGTAATGACGTTGTCGGTGTCTCCGAATCCGACGGAGCCAATGATGTACTGCAAGATCGGATTCCCTTCGAATGCTCTTGCACACGCAGCGCCTTCCAAACGCATTGCACACTATTGCCGTCGTCGTTTTACCGGCGACCACGAGGTCTCGCCGATGCGCCAGCAGCGCGCCTTGTGCGCGACATGCGGC
>JABCZE010000278.1 GCA_013289785.1 Vulcanimicrobiota bacterium
AACTCGTACGTGCTCGACTGCGGCGACGGGACGGCGCTCGTAATCGATCCGGGTCCGGCAATCGAGCGACACGTTCGCGCGTTGATCGAGACCGCGTCCGCGCAACAGCTTAAGATTGCCCACATCGCGTTAACGCACGGTCATCCCGACCATGCGATGGCCGCGCCGGTGCTTGCCGCCGCGACCGGCGCAGGCATCTACGCGCACCCTCGCAGCACAGTCGCTCGCGACGCCGACCTTCCGCTGGAAGCCGGGTTCGCCGGCGGACCGCCGGGGCTGCACGTCATCGACGCGCCGGGCCACACGTTCGACCACGTGATCTTCTATCTGCCGGCGGAGCGCGCGCTCTTTACCGGCGACACCATTCTCGGCGAAGGGACGACGGTGATCGCACCGCCGGGCGGCGCCATGCGCCCGTATCAGCAAACGTTGCACCGTCTCGCCAACGAGTTCGCCGGCGCGCAAACGATCTACGGCGGCCACGGCCCGGCAGTGGACGATCCGCAAACCAAGATTGCCGACTACATCGCCCATCGCGCAATGCGTGAAGAGCAGGTCGTTACCGCGCTGCGCGCCGGAGCCGGGACGATCCCGGACCTGGTTCGGACGATCTATTCCTCGCAGCCGCACGCGCTTTGGGCGGCGATGGCGCGCCAGATCCTCGCCCATCTCTTGGCGCTCCAGGCGGAGGGGCGTGTCGTCGCGCGACCCCGCGCGCAAGGTTTGAGCGCCGAAGAGTATGCGATGCTCAACCCGGACCTCGAAGCGATCGTCGGCCGCGATGAGGCTGCGGCGCTGGCTGCAGAAATCGGCGCCGAGATGCGTTTAGAAAGCCTCGACGAATACACGCTGGTATGCTGAACCGGTTTGCGCGTCGATTCCTGATACTCGCGACGGCGCTCGCCGTTGCGTCGTGCGGACGATCGGGCGGCCCCACGCTTCCGCCGCTGGTCAACGCAGCGCACAACGCATCGTGTTACGTCGTCAAACAAGATCCCACGACCGTGCAGGCAACGATCACGTTTTACGGGTGGCCCGACAACTCGCCGCCGGGAGATAAGATTGCGCACGGAATCATCCACAAGCACGCGGGCGGCGACGGAACATACTGCAACCCGACGACCTTTGCGACCGAAAAAAAGAACGACTCGACGATTCCCTACGGCATTAAGATCTACGTGCCGTTCATCCAACAATACTTCATTCGCGAAGATCTCTGCGCCGCGTCGGGACCTCACAAAGGCAGTGGCAGCAACGGCTGCAAGGGGCTGTGGTTCGACCTATGGATCGGCGGAAATGGAAAGTCCAAAGCGCGCGAAGTGATCAAGTGCGAACGCGATCTGACGCCCAACGGTAAGGTCGATGTCATTCTCTATCCGAAGGACGGCATGCCGGTGGCATATCCGGGGCCTATCTATCAAAACGCTCCCCCGCCCGACGGCACCTGCGACGGCAAGACGCTCTGAGCTTCTTGGCTTTAGTCTATTCTCAAGACGACTTTGCCGAACTGATCGGCGTTCGCTAGACGCTGCATCGCGGCAACGGCATCTCGCAGCGAGAAAACGCGATCGACCACGGGGCGCAAGTTGCTGCGAAACAGTTCCAGCATCGCCGCAAAATCTTGGGGGCTTCCCATCGACGTGCCAAGTATCGAAACGTGCTTCCAAAAGAGCGGGAACATTTTGATCGTCGCGTCGCCGTTCGTGCCGCCGTAGACGACGATGCGGCCGCCGGGGCGAACGGCGTCGAGTGCCTTGCGCAGCGTTTCACCGCCCGAAGAATCCACGACCAGATCGATCGGCCCCTCCGAACGCAACCGCTTTTCCCAATCGGGCACGGTTTTATAGTTGATTGTGAGATCGGCTCCAAGCGCCGTCGCCCGCTCGAGTTTTTCGTCACTGCTCGAGGTCACGATCGCGCGTGCGCCGGCATGCTTGGCAAACAGCAACACGAACGTTTGAACCCCGCCGCCCACGCCGGTGATGAGGACCGTCTCCCCCCGCGCTAAGGCTCCGCGCGTAAAGATGGCTCGGTACGCCGTGAGCCCAGCCAGCGGAATCGCCGCGGCTTCCTCCATCGAGAGCAGCTCGGGCTTGCGATAGACGTTCGCCGCGGGGACCGCGACATACTGAGCAAAGGTTCCATCACGCGGCATTCCGAGCAGGCTCGACTTCGAGTCCCAAACAGAGGGGTCGTTGCCCCATCCCAACATCGGATCGATCACAATTTCCTCGCCGGTACGCAATCCAAGCGAGTCGCCGTTGAGGGCAACGATCTCTCCGGCGCCGTCGGACCCGAGCGTAACCGGCATCCGGATATTTGGATAGAGCCCTTGCGTGATGAAGACGTCGCGATGATTGAGCGACGCGGCGCGCAGCCGCACGACAACTTCGCCTTCGCCCGGCTCCGGAACCAAAGTTCGGTCGATGCGAAGGCTTTGCGGGCCGCCGGTTTCGTGCAGCCGCACCGCACTCATTTCCGGCGTCATACGTGCAGCGTCACGATGAACTTAATCGACGCGGGTTGTATGAAAAGCGCGTCGGTCGGTAGGTTCGCCTGATACGGGCCGTTCCCCGATGAGTAGAGACCGCGATAGGGAACGCCCGCATCGTAGAGCGTGAACGGACCCGAGACGGCGTTGAATACGTTGGTCCCGGCAATCGTAAGGTCGATATGCCCGAACGTCTTTCCGAAGGCGGCATCGACCAGCGTGTAAGGCGATTGGTTCAGCGTATTGTTTCGTCCGGCGAACGTAAAGGCCGTCGATGCGTGCCACCCGAGACGCGCCCAGGTGAGCACGGCGGATCCTTGCTGCTGCGGCACGCCGAGAAACTGCTCGTCGTCGACGAGCGTCCCGCCGGAGGTTGGATTCGAGACGAACGGCCCCAGCGCGTACGGATAGGCGACGTTGAGCCCGTACGACAGCGTCGCCGTTAGGTTCAGACGCGGAAAGAACTGCTTGTAACGGGCCTCGGCCCCCTCGTAGACCGCGTTGCCGATGTTGATCGGAATCTCGTAGGCAAAGCCGAGCTGCGTGCCGCAAAAACTCACCGCGCCGCCACCGGGATAGTAGTTTTCGATCGTGTCGCGCAGGTTGGAGCGATAGATCGACACGTCGAGGTTCGACGTGCCCGAAAAGAGATGCGAGAAGCCCAGCTCGTACTCGGTCGCGTGCTCTGGACGCTCGTCGGGGTTTCCGTTAGGCACGACGCAGTTCGAATCCACTGGACCCAGACCCGGGTTGGGTTCGACTTTACCGTTGACGACAACCGGCGGAAAGAAGTACCGCTCGATAAGTAGCGGCGGCCGGAATCCC
>JABCZE010000279.1 GCA_013289785.1 Vulcanimicrobiota bacterium
CTAACCGTAAACGGCGCCGTGCAGCCGGCGATCGAGATCGCTCCGGGAGAGCGCCAGCTCTTCCGCATTCTGAATGCATCCGCGAGCCGGGTTCTCGATCTTGCGATCGACAACGAGCGCCTGGGCATTGTCGCGATCGACGGCTATCCGGTCGGCGCCTATCCCGGCAATCCGCCGGTGGAGTGGGCCGATCACATTATCGTCCCGCCTGCGGGACGCGCGGAATTTATCGCAAGCGGGCAATCGGGCCCGACGCTGCTGCGGTCGCGGTGCTACGACAGCGGCGTGGCCGGCGATCGCGATCCGCAGGCCGTGCTCGCGATTCTGCGGCCTTCGAACCTAAGCGCGCCGAGTGCCGCGGCCGTAAATAGTTCGATGCCGCCCAACTCCAGCGGCGCGACCGTACCTCCCGCAGCGCCGGCCGTGCGCCGCACGGTCACCCTCACCGAAGACTCGACGGGGTTCTTCATCGATGGCCGCGCTTTCTCGATGGACGCTCCGCCGGCCATCGTCGCTCGCGCCGGAACGCTCGAGGAGTGGACGATTCGCAACGACACCGACGAGGTCCACGATTTTCACATCCACCAAGTGCACTTCTTGGTCGAATCGCTCGACGGCGCGCAAGTTGATCCGCGCACGTGGCGCGATACCGTGCTCGTGCCGGCGCAACGCCGTATTGCGGGCCGCCGCATTCCCGGTAGTGCGAGAATTCTCGTAGATTTCAGGAACCGGGCGATTCGCGGAACCTTCGTCTTCCATTGCCACATGCTCGACCACGAAGACGGCGGCATGATGGCAAAGATTAAGGTAATATAAGGCAGGAGCGGCCGTGAGAACGCTTGGTTACGACCGCAAAAAAAAATGAAACACTTGGGTGCGGTCCACGGTCTAATTGGACATGTCAAATAAAACCACCATCGTGAAACCCTTCGCGATCCGCGCGTCATTGGCCGCGCTCGCGCTTCTCATCGCCCTCGTGAGCCAGCCGAGCTTGGCAATCGCCGACGACCTCGGCGGTATCGCCGGCGTCATCACCGACGCGAGCACCGGAGCTCCAATTTCAGGCGTGCAAGTAAAGTTCAACGCGCCCTCGCAGACGGCAACCGCAACGACGGATGCCAAGGGACACTTTGTCGTCCTTTCGTTGCCGCCCGACAACTACACGATAACCTTGGTAAAAGAAGGTTATGACACCCGAGACGTGTCGGGGTATTCCGTTTACGCCGATCAAACCCAGCAGTACGACTTCCAACTCACAAAGGCCACGGCCGGGTCCTCCGGGTCCCCGTAAAGCCGTAGAAGAAGGCGGGGGAGCGCTAAAGCTGCTCCTCCTTTCCTTATCTAAATTCCGTAGAACTTCAAGCGCGGCCAGAGTTGCGGGAGCGGCGGATGCAAGCCGCGGCAGAGAACGATCGGGCGCTCCCGCTCCCTCGGCATGACGTACGGCGAAGTCCCAAAACTCCCGACGACGCGCGCCGAGTCGCACCACTGCGACCATTGCGTGGGATCGACGTTGACTGCGATTACGACCGATCCGTCGAAGCCGCGCGGTCCCCAGAGATAATATTGGTTGTTCCCGCTGAGTGCCGGCGGAAGGTTGGCTCCCAGCACGTCGATGGCGGCGGCCTCGCCGTAGCGGGTCGCAAAAATCGCCGTCTTGGCGCGATCCGCCGGAGGCAGCGATGCGTAAATGCTGCCGACTTGACTAGCCAACTCTTCCCAGCCGAACTCGTAGGAGAAGACCTGCGTCAACGGCGCGCCGATGGTCGCGACTTCGACCGGCCGTTCCTTGAAGCCCGAATGCTCGATCACATATTGAAGCCGTCCCGGCGTGTAGAGGGGCAGTACGAACGGCAGCGCGAGCGCGCCGTTGGCCGCGGCGAGTGTCGCCCAGATCGCAACGACGACCTTCGGCAACCGCGTGCAGGCTGCGGCGCCGACGGCAAACATCGCCGGGAACGCGCCGGCGAGATAGTAGCTCTTTCCGTGGGTGGCAAAGACGAGCAGGGCCGAAACCACAAACGCGATCGCGAGAAAGCGAAACTCGGCGAGTCTCGCCGAGACAAACGGCGCGACGATGCCGGTCAGGTATAACGGTGCCAGCACGACGTTGAGCGCGACGAATTGGTCGATCGCAAACTGAGCCGGAGTCCCGGTCAGATTCCCGGCGCTGTCGTTGCGCATGACTTCCAAGAATGGAAGCCCGTGCGTGACCTGCCACAGCACGTTGGGAAGCGCGATCAGCACGGCGATTCCCACGCCGATCCATAAGTCGCGCGAGCGAAACGCCGCGCGCGGACCCGCGAGAAGCAGGCCCGCTGCCAACCCGATGAGCCAGATCAGGATGCCGTACTTCGATTCAAACGCGCACCCCGCAAAAACACCGGCCCACCAGAATGCGCGGCCTTCGGCACGCAGCAACGCGCGCGTGACGAGATAGGCGACTGCCGTAAAGTCGAAGATTTCGAAGGTCGAGGTGGTGAGCGTCGAGGTCATCGCGACGAGCATCGGTGGCGATGCGGCCGCGATTGCCGCCAGCCATGCCCCGCGCGTGCTCGCGCCCAGGAGCACTGCAAACCAAACGACCAGCGGCACGAGCAGCGCCGCAACCAGCACGGATGGCAGGCGCAAAAGCCAGACGTGTGCGCCCGCGAACTGCGTTGCCGCCGCGATCAGCGGTACCAGCGGCGGCTGATCGACGTAGCCGAACGCCGGGTGGCGCCCGCAGACGATGAAATACAGCTCGTTAACGAAGAACCCATATCGGCCGGCAGCCAAGAGATGAACGATCGCCACAACCGCCGCCACGCCCCACGCCGCCCACTGCATACCCCTGCTCATGGGAGCGATAATATCACATCACGGCATGGCTTCGGGTAGGCCCTGTCCGCCGGCGTCGAGCCCTTCGGGCACGCGGACCACGCCGGCTTCCATATCTTTCCACGCTTGTGAAAGAATCGCACGCAGCGAGTATAAGAGATGCGTGCCGTCGGATTGCGAATAAAACGTCACCGGGATCCCCGCATCCCGCAGAAAGATCGCCGTCAATGTCGGAAAGAGCGTCTTTACGTTATCGTCTCGCGCTCCCGTCAACACATAAAACTTTGTGCTTGGCATCTTCGTTTCGATCAACTGCGAACGCGAGCCGAGGAGCGATCCCGCGATGCACATCACTCCCGCCCAGTCCGACGGATGCATCGGCGCGATGGTGAAGACCGAGAACCCGCCCATCGAGTATCCTGCCAAATACCGCTTGTGCGGGTCGATGGTAAAAGCTTGGCTCGCCGCATCTAAAGCATCGTAGATGT
>JABCZE010000280.1 GCA_013289785.1 Vulcanimicrobiota bacterium
CTCACCGATCAGGCAACCGCCGAAATATATCGATATACCGTCAGCGGAACGAAGGCGACGTTGAAGAGCACGGTATCGCTCTCGGGTGCCGGCGACTGCGGGCAAACCTGGATCGGTGCGGGCGTCGTCTTTTGCGCGGATGCAAGTAATAACGTAGCCGAGGTTTTCGACTACCCGGCCGGCGGTTCGCCGGTTGCGGTCTTTACGGTCGATGCCCCGCTCGGCGTGGTGGCAGCAGAAAAATAATCTGCGCCGCGCTAAAGCGGGATGTTCCCGTGTTTGCGCTGCGGCACGTCGACGCGTTTATCGCGCAGCATCTCCAGCGCATCGGCGATCGCGCCGCGCGTCTTGCGGGCCTCGATGACGTCGTCAACATAACCGCGCGCTGCAGCAATGTATGGATGCGCGAAGCGATCGTTGTATTCGGCGATTAGCTCGGCCGTCTTCGCCTCTTTGTCGTCGGCGGCCGCGATCTCGCGGCGGAAGATCGTCTTGACGGCGCTCTCCGCGCCCATCACCGCGATCTCGGCGGTCGGCCACGCGAGGTTGACGTCGGCGCGAATGTGTTTGCTCGCCATCACGTCGTAGGCGCCCCCGTACGCCTTGCGCGTGATCACGGTGATTTTCGGAACCGTCGCTTCGGCGAACGCATAGAGCAGCTTGGCCCCGTGGAGGATGATGCCGCCGTACTCTTGATCCGTGCCCGGAAGAAACCCCGGGACGTCGACGAACGTGATCAACGGTATATTGAAGGCATCGCAGAAACGCACGAAGCGCGCGGCCTTGACCGACGAGCGCGTGTCGAGCACGCCGGCCAGCACGTTGGGCTGATTGCCGACAATGCCCACGGCTCGCCCGTTGACGCGCCCGAAGCCGCAGATAACGTTTGGCGCGTAGAGCGCCTGGATCTCCAGGAAATCTCCATAATCCACGACGCCCGTAATGACCTCGCGCATGTCGTACGGCTTATTTGGCGAGTCGGGGACGAGATCGTCGAGCTGCGCAACCATGCGGTGCGGGTCGTCGTCGCAGGCGTATTCCGGCGGCGCTTCGGTGTTATTTTGCGGAAGAAACGAAAAAAGATCGCGGGTCAGCTCGAAAAGGTTTGCCTCGTCCTCGGCCACGAGATGCGCGACGCCGCTGCGGGTTGCGTGCGTCAACGCACCGCCGAGCTCCTCGAACGTTACTTCCTCGCCGGTGACCGTTTTGATGATCTCCGGTCCGGTGATGAACATCTGCGAGATCTTTTCCGTCATGATGATGAAGTCGGTGATCGCCGGCGAGTAGACCGCGCCGCCGGCGCAGGGCCCTGCGATCAGGCTGATCTGCGGAACGACCCCGCTGGCCGCGACGTTACGCCAAAAGATTTCGGCGTAACCACCCAAAGAGACGACGCCTTCTTGAATGCGGGCGCCGCCCGAATCGTTGATGCCGATCATCGGGGAGCCGGTGCGAATCGCCAAATCCATCACCTTGCAAATCTTTTCGGCGAAGGCCTCGCCTAGCGAGCCACCCAGGACCGAAAAATCCTGCGAAAAGAGAAAGACCTGGCGTCCGTCTATGGTCGCGCGCCCGGTGATGACGCCGTCGCCCAAAAACTCCTTTTCGTCGAGGCCGAACGCATTGGCACGGTGGATCACGAACCGGTCGAACTCGGTAAAGGACCCTTCGTCCACCAGCGCATCGACGCGCTCTCGGGCCGAGAGCTTTCCCCTCGCGTGCTGTCGCGCGAGCGCCTCGGCTCCGGCGGGAACCGTCGATTCCGCGCGTTTTACCTCGAGTTCGGCATATTTTTCCGCGCGACTCTTCACGCTGCCACCTTTTGCGAGGCGCTCGGCACTCCTTCGAGAATAGTGGCCTAATGCTCCGCGTTAGCTGCTGCATATTCGCCCTCGCCGTGCTCGGTGCGATCCCGGCGGGTTTCCCGTCGCCGCCGCCGATACCGCCGCAGCGCGCCGTCGCCGAATCGATATACGGGACCTCCGTTACCGACCCGTACCGCTACTTCGAAAACATGGCGGACCCCGTCGTCGCGCAGTTCTTCAAGGAGCAGAACAACTACGCGCGCGCGGTGCTCGGCCGGCTCGGCGAACCGCGCGAACGGCTCTTCGAGCGCATCAAAGCGCTCGACAACGCCGGCATCGTGGTTACCGGTGTTACTCGCGACGGGCCGTACTATTTTTACGAGAAGCTCAACCCTGGCGACAACGGGCCGAAGCTCTACGTGCGCAACGTGGACGGCAGTGGCGAGCGCGTCTTGGTCGATCCGCAGACCTTGGCAACGTCCGGCAAGCACTACACGATCAACTATTTCCTGCCGTCGCTCGACGGCCGGTACGTCGCGTACGGAATCTCCGAAGGCGGCTCCGAGGCCGAGGTGATTCACGTCGTGGAAACGGCGACGACTCGCGTCCTTCCCGACGCGATCGATCGCGCCTATTACGTCGGCCCGACGAGCTGGTTGTCCGACGGTAACTCTTTCTACTACGTCCGCTATCCAAAGATGCTTCCCGGCGAACCCCAAACCGATAAGGAAAAACGCGCCGTCGCGTATCTGCACGTGTTGGGGCACGACCCCGACCGCGACGTCGCGGTCTTCGGATATGGCGTGAATTCGAAGATTCCCTTCGGTCTGACGGATTTTCCGGTCGTGCTGCAGTCGCCCGAGTCCCCATACACGCTAGCGCTGATCGTTCATGGCGTTGCCAACGAGCGCACCATATACGCGACCCGCGCGGCCGTTCTCGATTCCAATGTCGCGTGGACGCCCATTGCGACGCCCGCCGACGACGTCGTCAATCTCGATTTCAAAGGCTCGACGATCTATCTCTTCACGCATAAGAATGCGCCGGGGTACAAGCTCGTCAGCACGTCGCTCGATGCGCCAGACCTGGCGACGGCAACGACCATTATTCCACCAGGGAAAGACGTTCTCGAAGACCTAGGCGTCGCCGCCGATGGGCTCTACGTCCGTTCGCGGGAGGGCGGATTTGGAAAGATATCCCGCGTCGCGTTCGACGCCGGCGGCGCTCTCGGCGGCGTAACGAACGTCGCACTGCCTTTCGAAGGCTCGATTAGCGCGATCGCGACGGATCCGCGAGAGCCGGGCGTCGTCTTCGGCCTAACCGGCTGGACGCACTCGCAGCTCTACTATGCTGCCGACGCCGCGGGCGCCGTGACCGACACTCACCTCAAGCCGCTGGCCGACATCGACACCTCGCCGTATACGTCGTCGGAAGTGCTGGCGCGCAGCGCCGACGGTACGATGGTCCCGCTCTCGGTGATCTACCGCAAAGGGCTGCCGCT
>JABCZE010000281.1 GCA_013289785.1 Vulcanimicrobiota bacterium
AGCGCAGAGCCGTACCTGATAGCCCTCGATGACGCCGGCCTGCTCGAGGCGCCGAATTCTTTCGGCGACGCTCGTCGCTGAAAGCCCGACGCCCTTGCCGATTTCCGCGAACGAATCGCGCGCGCTCTCCTGGAGCACACGAAGGATCGAGCAGTCGAGCCGGTCGAGAGCGTGGAAACCCGGGGCTTTTGCCGTGATTCCTCCTATATTCGTGGCGCGAGCCTGCTTTTTCGCTGGATTTACCATGGTCTCCGTTCGCTCGTCCGCTTACACTGTGAAGGTGATCGACTGCACGCTGGTTACTTGCGAAACGGTGCCGGCACTCGATCCCGACGACCGGCTGTTGGCGCGCGAGCTTCAACGGCGCGGTCTGACGGTATCGATTGAAGCCTGGAGCGACCCACGCGCGCAGTGGGACGCGAGCCGCTTGTGCGTCCTGCGTTCGACCTGGGATTACCACGAGCGCTGCGACGAGTTTCTCGCGTGGGTCGAGCGCGCAAGCTCGGTCACCGTGTTGAAAAACGATCCGCACGTGCTGCGCTGGAACGCGCATAAGTCCTATCTTTGGGAGCTGGAACGGCGCGGCGTGCCGGTCGTGCCGACGGCGTGGGTGTCGCGCGGAGAGTCTTGCGATCTCGCGGAGCTTGCCGAGGCGCGCGGCTGGCGTGACGTCGTCCTCAAGCCTGCGAGGGGCGCAGCCTCGCACGAAGTTACGCTCGTCCGTCGCGGGGCCGCGTCGTTTGCCGAAGGCCAGCAAAGGCTCGCGCAGCTGGCGCGAACGCAGGACGTGCTCGTTCAGCCGTATCTGTCGAGCGTCGCTACGTACGGAGAGCGGGCGCTGATCTTTTTTGACGGCCGATACTCGCACGCGGTCGTGAAAAAGCCGTTCGATACGGTTCTCGTTGTCGGCGACGCCCGATCGTCGTTAGTGCACGCGACGCCCTCAGAACTGGCGGTTGCCGCCGAAGCCTTAGCGGCCGTGCCGGGGCGCCAACTCTATGCGCGAATTGATTTGTTGCGCGACGAGGATCGCGTCTGCGTGAACGAAGTGGAGTTAATCGAACCCGGACTCTATCTAGGAGTCCACGAGCCGGCGCAACGGGCCTTCGCCGATGCCATCTTGCAAGAAGTAAGGAGTAACCAATGTATCGTTTCTGGTCTTCAATAGGAGTTTTAGTCGCGAGCGCCGCGCTGCTTGCGAGTTGCGCCGGCGGCGGCACGCCGTCGCAACCGGGGCTCGTGCCGGCTGCGAGCACACTAATCGGCAGCGCCCGTCACGACCGCGGGAAGTCGTGGATGCTTCCCGAGGCAAAAAAGTCCGACTTACTTTACATCTCCGACTTGATCGCGCAAGTCGTCGACATCTATACCTACGGTAAGGGCTACAAGCTCGTCGGTCAGCTGACCGGCTTTTTCAATCCCGAAGGGTTGTGCGTCGATAAGAAAGGCGACGTTTATGTAACCAACACGACCAACGTTGGCGGGTATGAAATCATCGAGTACGCCCACGGAGGCACGTCACCGATGCGCACGCTCGACGATCCCGATGGGCGGCCCAACGGTTGTTCCGTCGATCCGACCACGGGAAATCTAGCCGTCGCGGATTTTTGGGGGCATAGCGAAACGATCGGCAACGTCGCCGTCTTTCCGAAGGGGACCGGTTCGCCGACAGCCTATTCGAATTCAAATATCTTTTACGACTATTACTGCGCGTACGACGACAAGGGAAACCTCTTCGTTGACGGTGAGACCGAGGGCAGCGTCTTCGGGCTCGGCGAGTTGGCGAAGGGCGGCAGCACGTTGAACTTCATCAACGTCGACCAGACGATCTACCTGCCGGGCGGCGTCATGTGGGACGGCAAGTACCTAGCGGTCGGCGATCAAGTCGCCGTGAAGCACAACTTCACCAGCACGATTTATCAAATGTCGATCAGCGGAAGCCAGGCAACCACCGTTACCACGATGATACTCACCGGGTCCAACGAGGTGGCTCAGTTCTGGATCCCGCGAATCCACGACGGCGGCAACCGGAAATATGGCGACCGGCTCATCGGCCCGAATCAGGACGGAAAGGACACGCTGTTCTGGGATTACCCCTCCGGCGGCAATCCGACCGCGACGATTTCCGGGGAGACCGATCCGATCGGTGTGACGCTCAGCCTCGGCAAAAAGTAACAAGATGTAGGACCGCGAGCGGCGTGGAAGCTGGACCACGATGGACAGCCCACCAAACTCTTGGAAGATCATCATGATGCTCGCGGACAGCGCGCAGGCCGTAGCCGGCAAGCTGTACATTCTAGGCGGGGGCTGGTCGATGACCGGCCCCGCTGCGACGCCATCGGCGCTCGCAATCAAGTTTGAGGTTCCTTGGGAAGCCGCGAACCGCAAGCATAAGGTTCGCATCGAGCTGCTCGACAGCGACGGCCAACCGGTACTCGTGCCGGGGCCCGAATCGCCGCAACCGATGCTGATTAACGCCGATCTCGAGGTCGGCCGCCCGACGGGCCTCTCTCCGGGCACTCCGCTGGACTCACCCTTCGCGATGAACATCGGGCCGCTTCCGCTCAAACCGGGCCGGTACGAATGGCGCTGCACGGTCGTCGACGCCAACGTCAGCCAGTCGTGCGCGTTCACTTTTAGAGAACCGCCCTTCACCGTTCGAATTCCGCCGCCGCCGCAATAGCCGCATTCATGGCGCTCGTGTGGTCGGCGGCCGTTGCGGCGGTAACGGCAAGTGCTTCAACGTTGACGCCGCCGGCGGTGGTAATCGCGCAGCTCCCGCACGTGACGGAGATCCGACGCTTTACGTTACTCCCCGCACCGATTCAAGCGGGAAAGTTCTCCGTCGACGGCGTTTCGGCGGCGGGGTGGCAAATAGCCGAACCGGGCGGCGCGTTCAGCGCAACCGACGTGCCCATTCCCGGTGCGCCCGGCCGGCGGCTGATTTTTGCGGCATGCGATCCGCAACTCTGTTTGCTTCACTACGAACGCGGCGGCATCGCGCACTTTTACGAGATCCTGGCGCTCGCGCCGGCTTCGAGCGGCTGGAAGGTGATTTGGAACGCGCGTGGCTCCAAACCGCTCAAAGATCTCGACGCCCTGCGATCGCTGCTGCAAGGGCGCGCGTCTAGCGCCGGTTGGTCGCAGCAGTGGGTCAAGGGCGACTTCTAGCACGTGGCTACATAGGCTTCGTCATCATTTTGCCGCCCATCGCCTTGGCTTGCGACTGACACATCATCTTCACGTGATTCTTGGTCATCGCCGCCTGCATTTGCGACTGGGTCATTCCGGCCATCTT
>JABCZE010000282.1 GCA_013289785.1 Vulcanimicrobiota bacterium
CCAAACAGCGGGATGCGCTGATAAGCGTGCTCGAGCGCACCGAGCGCCCCTTAAGCATCGCCGAGCTGCTCGAAGCCGCTTCGAAGCGGATCGCCGGCCTCGGGATCGCCACCGTCTATCGAGCCGTCAGCGCCCTCCTAGATGAAGGCCGGATCGAAGCCGTAGAGATTCCCGGCGAACCCACCCGCTACGAGCGCTCGGACAAGGGACACCACCACCACTTCCAGTGCGAGAAGTGCGACCGCGTCTTCGACATCGCGGGGTGCCTCGACAGCCTGCGCAAGCTCGCGCCGCCGAAGTTTCGCGTCAAGCAGCACTCCGTAATGCTCTACGGCCTCTGCGCAACCTGCGCACGCTAGGGAAGCTTCCTTAGAACGGCGCGGAGAGCCGGAGTAAAAAATTGGTTCCGTTTGCGATCTGCGTCGTGTTGAAGCCGTTGGCGACTTTAATCGGGTATTGGTGATTGAGCAAGTTGAGAACTTGCAGCGAGAGTCCCAACCCTTGATCCTTCCCGGCCTGCCCGGGCGTTAGCTCGCGGCCGAGCGAGAAATCGAAGGTCGTGTGCGCCGGAAGGGTGCCGCTCAGGTTCACGTTTGCATCTTGGAACTGAACCGGAAAGCCGCTGCCGTAGTTGGCTTGCAGGGTGGAGTACCAGAGTTTGTTGCTGCCGCCGAAGCGGTGCGTATATGCCGCGGTGGCATCCACCGTCTGGCTGTGATCTTCGAGCGATAGCTGCGCGACGCACGGCACGCCCGGAAGATTCGTGTTCGGCGGAAACAGGAACTCCGAGCCGGAGACGCAGGCGGCGTACGAACCTGAGACCGTACCGCTAAGGAACCACTGATCTCCGCCGGGCTCCTGGTTTTGCAGTCGAATCTCGGCACCGTGGTCGATGCCGATGGCGTTGTTGTAGACGGCGAAGATCGGCGTGTTGAACAGTTGCGTGGTGTCTAGCACGTTGACCACGCTCTTCTCAAAGATATTGAGCGAGCCGCTGAAATGCGGATTGAACGCGTGCACGACCCCCATTTCGTAGTACGAATCGCTTTCTGGCTTCAGATCGTAGACCGGATTGGTGGTCGAACAGGCTTGCTGCGCGGAGAGCAAGACGCAAGCCTGACGAACGTCCTCGAGCAGCGGCGCAGCGTAGAACTTGCCGTAGTACACGTGCGCGACGTTCTTGCCGCCGTCCCAGACGTTGACGCCGATGCGCGGGCTTAGTTGCCAGCCGCCGACGTACCCCGTCGAATGGTCGTAACGCAGGCCATAGCTCCAGACGACCGCCGGCGTCTCCTGCCATTTGTCCTCACCGTAGATACCGATATTCGAGCCGGCCTGTCCTTGCGGCGTCGTAAAGGCGGCATAATACGGCTTCACGACGCTTCCGCTCGCGGCACAGTCCGCGTAGTAGCAGGCGAACTCTTGCGATGCGGTGGCGCTCTCGCGATCGAGATCGACGCCGATCTTCCACGCATGATTCGCCGTCGCGCGAAAGTCCGAGGCCCGCACGCCGACGTAGCTTGCGAAGGAGCCTTGGTTCAACCCGATGAGATTGACGGTCTTCGCGCAGGTTGGCGGGCAGACACTAAAGTCGGGCTCGACGGCGAGCACGTCGAGAGGGAGGTCGCCCAGGTAATCGATGCTCGTCGATCGCCACCACGGAATGACCTGGAATACGCCGTTACCATCCCGGGAAATTTGCGTCCAATTGAGATTGGAGAAGCGATCGTACTCGAGCTGAGTATCGAGCGTACCCGGCGCGCTCACCACGGGGTCGAGCGGATTGTTGGGGTCGGTGTTGATCGGAATTTGGAACTGCGAAAACTGGTTGGAGTAGTCGAACGCCAGCGTGTCGCGCGGCGCGAGCTGGGTGATGAAGCGAAAGAACTGATCGCTGCTCGAGCTGGCGTCGTTGATGGGGGTATACGTGGGTGCATCCAGACCACGGTTGGTCGTCTCGACATTTCCGCTCAGAAAGAACTCGCTGGTACCGGAGCGGGACTCTACGTCGAGCGATCCGATGCCTTGCCCCTGGTTTCCAAAGCCGCCCGTGACCGTGCCGAAGGTCCCTTCGGGAATGTCGCTGGGCCGGTTGCTGATGATGTTGACGACGCCACCCATGCGCTCGCCTCCATACTCGGCGGGAATCGCGCCGGTCAGCACTTCGATCGAATTAATGACCTTGGGGTCGATGATCTCCGCGAAGTTCGACGTCGTTGCTAACGGCAGGGGCGCGCCGTCGATGTTGTAGCTCACACCGTGGAAGCCGTTAATCACCGGCTCGTTGTAGGAGAACTGAACGACACCCGGCAGCGTCGCGAGCAGTTTGTCGAGGCTGTTGTTGACCGGCGACGTCTGAATTGAAGCCCGAGTAAGCTGGCTGACCGAGGGCGGATTTGCTTCGGCGCCGGCATGCGCCGTCACCGTCGTCTGCGCGATCTGTTTGAGCTGCGTTGAAAGCTCCACGTTGACCGTCGCCACCTGGCCGCTCGCAACGTCGACGAGCACCTGGACTTCGTGCGCTCCCTTCGCATCGGCGACGATGCGGTACGAGCCGAAGGGGACTTGGGGAAAGACGTAGTTGCCTTTGGCGTCAGCGGTCGTTTGAAAACGGGAGCCTTCGCCTTCGAGCACGACCTTTGCCCGCGGCGCCGGTTTGCCGTCGACAGTGATCGTGCCGCGGACGAGGCCGGTGGTTGCTCCGAACGCTGGAGCCAAGCAACTCAAAGCCAAGAATACGGCGACAAGCGCCGTGCGAAACCAAGACATGGTTCTTCTCCGATCTTAGATGTGGAAGAAAAAAGGATCGACGCGCGCGCCTACGCGCAGTAGTCGAGCCCGATCGGAGGAGGACGAGCGAAGCGGCGCCGCGTCCAGAGAATCCGGCGCGTGGGCCGAGGAGACTGTAAACGCCGGAGCCATGCCGGCGTACGGGGCGAGAACGGGGCGCGCCACGCTCCGATGACGGCGCCCGCCAAGACGGCCACGACGCCGCGGCTGAGCAACGCGACCAGCCAGGTCGCCGCCGCGAGCGAAAGCGGGACGGCGAGAAGTGATGCGGCGGCGTGGTGCGGTTCGAGGCACTCAGCGACGCCGTACCACGCGGCTGACGCGAGCAGGAGCGAGCCGTAGCCCGGGAGGCGCTCGGCGAGCCGGGTGGCCAACACGGTGCCGTCGACGGCTGCGCTCGTGCCGCTAGCGGCCAGCAATCCGAAGAAGACGACCAGACCGATGCCGCCCGCCAGGGCGACCTGCAGGAGCAGGGCGTGGTAGCCGCCCCCC
>JABCZE010000283.1 GCA_013289785.1 Vulcanimicrobiota bacterium
GGCGCAAGTGACGCTTTCGCCGGAGCTGGCGCGGATCATGAGCGCCGCGGAGAACGAGGCCAAAGCGCTGCAAGACGACTACGTTTCGGTCGAACACGTGCTGCTGGCGATGGCGCAATCGTCGGGGGCGGCCGGTCGTCTCCTACGAGATGCCGGCGTAACGAAAGACAAGCTGCTCCAAGCGCTTCGCGACGTGCGCGGGAACCAGCGAGTAACGACCAAGGACCCCGAGGGCACCTACAAATCGCTCGAGCGCTACGGGCGCGATTTGACGCTCGAAGCGGAACGCGGCAAACTCGACCCGGTAATTGGCCGCGACGAAGAGATTCGCCGCATCGTCCAAGTGCTCTCGCGGCGCACCAAGAACAATCCGGTGCTCATCGGCGATCCCGGTGTCGGCAAGACGGCCATCGTCGAGGGATTGGCGCAGCGCATCGTGCGCGGCGACGTTCCCGAAGGCCTCAAGAATAAGCGAATCGTTTCGCTCGACATGGGCGCGCTGATCGCCGGCGCAAAGTATCGCGGCGAGTTCGAAGAGCGGCTCAAGGCCGTGCTCAAGGACGTGGCCGCTTCCGAGGGGCAGATCGTCCTCTTCGTCGACGAACTGCACACCGTCGTCGGGGCGGGAAAAGCCGAGGGCGCGATGGACGCCGGCAACCTGCTCAAACCGATGCTGGCGCGCGGCGAACTGCATATGATCGGCGCCACCACGCTGGACGAGTACCGCAGATACATCGAAAAGGATGCGGCTTTGGAGCGCCGTTTTGCGCCGGTGATGATCGATCAGCCCAGCGTCGAAGATACGATCTCGATTCTGCGCGGGCTCAAAGAGAAGTACGAAGCGCACCATGGGGTTCGCATCAAAGACGCGGCGCTGGTCGCCGCCGCCACGTTGAGCAATCGCTACATCACCGATCGTTTCTTACCGGACAAGGCGATCGATCTCGTCGACGAAGCCGCCGCAACGTTGCGCACCGAAATCGATTCGATGCCGCAAGAGCTCGACGAAGTCTCGCGCCGCGTGATGCAGCTCGAGATCGAACGCGAAGCGCTACGCAAAGAAGACGACGGTGCGAGCCGGCGGCGTTTGGAGCAACTCGAGAAAGAGTTGGCGACGCTGCGAGAGGATCAGACCAAGCTGCGCGTTCGTTGGGATGCGGAGAAGAATGCCGCAGTCAAGTTGCGGCAGCTGCGCGAGCAGATCGAAGCGACGAAGGTTCAGATCGAACAGGCCGAGCGCCAGTACGACCTAAACCGCGTGGCCGAGCTTCGGTATGGCACCCTCGCCGGACTGCAGAAAGAGTTGGCGGCCGAAGAGGCGCGACTGGCGCATAAAGACGGAGCGCGGCTTTCCAAAGAAGAGGTTGACGAAGACGACATCGCCGCCGTCGTCGCCCGCTGGACGGGCATTCCGGTTTCCAAACTGCTGGAGGGCGAGAAACAACGGCTGCTGCATCTCGAAGACGAGCTGCATCGACGCGTCGTGGGTCAGAAAGAGGCCGTGGATGCCGTTGCCGAGGCCGTGCTGCGCTCGCGCTCGGGTCTCGCCGATCCCAATCGGCCGATCGGCTCGTTCATCTTCCTCGGGCCTACCGGCGTGGGCAAGACGGAACTCGCTCGCGCGCTGGCCGAGTATCTCTTCGACGACGAGCGCGCCTTGATCCGCATCGACATGTCGGAGTACCAGGAAAAACACACCGTCGCGCGATTGCTTGGCGCGCCTCCGGGATACGTAGGCTTCGAAGAAGGCGGCCAGCTTACCGAAGCCGTGCGCCGGCGTCCGTACTCGGTGATCCTATTCGATGAAGTCGAGAAGGCGCACCCCGACGTGTTCAACGTCTTTCTGCAGATACTCGACGACGGGCGCTTGACCGACGGTCAGGGGCACACGGTCGATTTCAAGAACACGATCGTCATCATGACCTCCAACATCGGCAGCCACCGAATTCTCGATTACCAGGGGTCGTTCGACGGCGCCGAGTACGCCGTCATGCGCGCTACCGTACTCGACGAGCTGCGCCAGCATTTCCGGCCGGAGTTCCTCAATAGGGTCGACGAGATCATCGTTTTCCACGCGCTTACCGAAGACGAGCTGTTGACCATCGTCGATCTGCAACTGACGCGTTTGCGTCAACGCTTGGCGGAGCGGCGAATCACGCTCGTGCTCTCCGACGAGGCACGGCGGCACATCGTGAAGGTCGGATACGATCCGCACTACGGTGCGCGCCCGCTCAAACGAACGATTCAAAAGGAGCTCGAAACGCCACTGGGCCGCAAGATTCTGTCGGGCGAGATCCAGGATGGAACCACGGTCGACGTGGGCTTCGACGAGAATCGCGGCGCGCTAACCTTTTTAATCGGGGAGCGAGTGGCCGCATCGTCGCTCTGAGTTAGCCGCCGCAAAGGAGCTTACTTACTACGCTTAGAGTGGTACTTTCGTACCGAAGAACGAGCGATCGAACTTTGACGGCGCAAAAATTGATGCGTTACGCAAGATATGCCGCGCAACAGAGAGAACCCCAACGCCTCAAAGCCGGACGTCAGTCCGAGCAACGTTTCAATATGATCTTAGATTGCAAACGAATTCGAGTTGAGCGCTACGTCTACGCAAGCAGCTAAATCACCGTTTCCGACGGGGACGGTTACCCTGCTGTTCACCGACATCGAAGGAAGCACGCAGCACTGGGAAGAGCGGCGCGCCGTAATGCCCGGCGTGTTGCGCCGGCACGACGACGCAATCCGCGCGGCGATCGAAGCCCACAACGGCTACGTTTTTAAGACGGGCGGCGACTCGTTCTGTGCCGCGTTTTGGCGCGCGTCCGACGGGGTCTCCGCCGCCATCGACGCGCAGCGCGCGCTCGAGGCCGACGATGCCGACGGCGTCCTCCGCGTACGGATGGCACTTCACAGCGGCGCGACCGACGAGCGTGACGGTGATTATTTCGGACCGGCCGTGAACCGCGTTGCACGACTCTTGGCCGTCGTGCACGGCGGACAAGTGGTCGTCTCGGGTGCGACGGCGCAGCTCTTGCGCGGGGCGTTGCCCGAAGCGGTCGATCTGCGCGACTTGGGCGAGCACCGTTTGAAGGATCTCGTCGAGCCCGAACACGTTTGGCAAGTGCTCGCGTCGGGATTACCGGACGTCTTTGCCGCGCTGACCTCGCTGGTTTCGATGCGGAACAACTTGCCGCGTCAGCTCACCCCGCTGATCGGTCGTGAAGAGGTCGTGGCGGAAGTAGAAGCGCTGGTCAACGAACACGCGCTCG
>JABCZE010000284.1 GCA_013289785.1 Vulcanimicrobiota bacterium
CAAGCTCGAGCGAGAACGTCAAGGCTTGGTTGAAGACGCGGCCCTTGTCGCCGACGGCAATCGGTTCGTACCGCTGCCGGAAGCCTTTGATCTTTTCGAGCGCCTCGCGCAAACCCGCCTCAACGCGATAGAGTCCGACCAGCTCGTCCATCATCGTGGCCAGCTCGAGGCGCAGCCCCGCGTTGGTTTCGCCGGTGTACGGACGGTTCAGCAGTTCGCGCAGACGTTCTTGTTCGCTTCGCAGGAGCGCCTCACCGCCGGTGCTCGCAGGAGTGCTCTTTGCATAGTCCGCAGCGACTTTGCCCGAGCGGCGGCCAAAGACGATCGTGTCGAGCAGCGAGTTGGCGCCGAGGCGATTGCCTCCATGAACGCTTACGCAGGCGACTTCGCCGGCGGCATACAACCCCGGCACGACCGTCGCGCCCTCGACGTCGGTCTTGATGCCGCCCATCTGATAGTGCATCCCCGGCCGAACGGGGACCGGATCTTTGACCATGTCGATCCCGAGATAGTCGAGCGCCATCTCGTGAATTTGGGGAAGCTTTTTGAGGATGACGTCGGGGCCGAGGTGGCGCAGATCGAGCAAAACGTTTCCGTCGATGCCGCGGCCTTCGGCAATCTCCGTCGCTTCGGCGCGCGACGTCACGTCGCGGGCGGCAAGCTCCATCTTATTTGGCGCGTAGCGTTTCATGAAGCGCTCGTTCAGCGAGTTGAGCAGATAGGCGCCCTCGCCGCGCGCGGCTTCGGTCATCAAGAAACCGCTTCCGGCCAGGGTCGTCGGATGGTATTGCACCATCTCCATGTCCATGAGCGGTGCGCCCGCGCGATACGCCAGCGCGTATCCGTCTCCGGTGCAAATCAAAGCGTTGGTGCTCGGCTCGTACAGCCGGCCTAATCCACCCGCCCCGACGATCACGGCTTTCGAGCGCAAGAGGTGCAGCTCACCGGTGACCATTTCGAGCGCCACCAAACCGCGGCACGCTCCCTCTTCCATATGCAAAGCGGTCGCGAACCATTCTTCGTAAACCTTGACGCCCGCTTTGAGGATCTGGTCGTAGAGCGTTACAAGCAACGCCTGTCCGGTGATGTCGCCGACGAAGTACGTCCGCGCCTGCGACGCGCCGCCGAAGGCTCGCGTGCCAAGCTTTCCGTCGGGCCCGCGGAAAAAGATCACGCCCATGTGCTCGAACTCGATGATGTCGCGGGGCGCTTCCTGAGTCATCGCTTCGACCGCGTCCTGATCGGCGAGATAATCGCTGCCCTTGACCGTGTCGAAGGCGTGCGATTCCCAGCTATCGGTCTCGGCGATCGCGGCGTTGATGCCGCCCTGGGCGGCACTGGAGTGGCTGCGAATCGGATGGACCTTCGTGACGATGGCCACGTCGGCGCCGGCGCGCGCCGCCTCGAGCGCGGCCCGCATGCCCGCTAACCCTGCGCCCAAGACTAAGACGTCGTGATCGGTGATCACCGGCGAGTAGTTTCCCTAAAAGAGTCGGCGCCATTCCGAACGCCTGTTCGATAGGTTGAATCGTTCATTTGGCTACGTCCCTAAGGATAGGGCTCCACCCGAACCCCCGATATGCGTTTCGTAGCCGGTCGAACCCCTTGCCGCTGGGTCTCGTCGTCGCAGTAAGCCTCTCGACTCAACCACGTCAGGAGGCCCCATGGTACAGAACGTTACGATCGCGCCCGCGCGCCGCTCGCTCGAGTTCGGCATCTACCGCGACGGCGACAATAATCTCGATGCCATCCAGGAATCGACGCTCTCACAAGCGTTGCACACGAGCGCCCGCGACTCGAGCATCGAGTTCACGGTCGAAGACACGACCACGCTGCGCGCCGGGCCCTTCGACTCCGCTCAGGGTGACAAGGGCCGGCTTCATACGAACCGCTACACGATCTCCGACGGAGGCGTCGGCAACCTGCGCGCGGGGCAGACCGACGACATGAGCGCTGAACCAAGCCTGGCACGATTCGTAGCTCGCACCCTCGACAACGCGGAGGCCAGCGGCGCGAAACAGACGTGGATCGATTTGGTCGACCACGGTGGCGGCGATGGCGGCGGGCTGGAGACGAGCGACGGCAGCGTGATGTCGATGCCCGATATTGCCAAAGCAATCTCCGACGGCCTCGCGATGCACGCGGCTGCCCACCCCGAAGATGCCCGGCGATCGATCGACGGCGTCGTCGCAAATCAATGCCTTATGGACACCATGGGCTTCGCCGACGCGCTTTCCGAGGCGGGCGTACGATATCTCGCCGCCAGCCCGGAAACGATGCTGGCGCCGGGCGTTCCAAGCGACGTCGCTCACGTGATCGCGTCGCGCGAAAACGATCCTAAAGCGATGGCCAAGGGTGTCGTCAGCGACGTCATGCGGACGAAATACGACGCAGGCGAGTTCGGAGGCTTCGGGCCGGCCGCGGCCTTCGACGTGCTCGATCTCGATCCGGCGAAGATGCGAGTCGCCGAGGCCAGCATTAAGCGTCTTAACGACGACGTCGGCGCGGAGGCCGGCGCAAACGGCGTGCGCGGCATCGTGCGTGAGGATGCCCGCGCGATCCAAGGAATGGTTCGCTTCCCCGAGGCTTCGAAGGACATGCCATGGCGCGCCGATCGCCCGGCGATCGCCTTCTACGACACGCTCGCCGGCGACGGCCGGCTGGACGCGCGCCTTCGCAGCGATGCCGACGCTGCAGCCGCCGCCGTTCGTGGCTTGGTCTTAGCGCATGGCGAAAGCGGCGAGTTCGCGCCGTTCGGCGGCGCGGATTATTCCGACGCGGCCGGACCAACGATTCACCTTCCAACAACGCCCAACCAGATCGATCCGTGGGCGTCGGCCGGCGTCGTCGAAACCAATAACGACTTTTACAACAACGTCGACGAAGCCGCCATGACCCGCGTGCTAGCGTAGGCTCCTATTGGCGAAGACGTACACCCGAAGGGTAGATCGGCCGGTTGAGCACGCGCTCGAGCGTTTCGGCCGGCGCGAAGAGCGCGAGCTCGCAGAATCGCGAGAACGCTTCGCGCGTCGCTTCGCCTTCGGCATAGCGCTCGTTACGCTCCATCTCGATTCGCCCGCTCACCTTGAGGAATCGAACGAAGCGGCCATCGTCGTCTTCGCCGACCTCGACCAGCCCCGAATCGGAAAAGATTCGCAACGCAGCGTCGATCGTGCGCTCTCGCACGCGGTCGATCCCCAGTGTTCCGGCGATTTCGGTGCTGCCGCCTCGCAGGGGG
>JABCZE010000285.1 GCA_013289785.1 Vulcanimicrobiota bacterium
CGTCGTTGAGCACGATCCCGCGATCGTTGGAAAGCGCCGAGAGCGCGCCGACGTCGCGAATCGGCACGTCGTTGACGCTGGTCGAGTTCGGGACGTAGATCAACGAGTCGGGCTGCGCGCAGAGAATCTGGACGCGCCGCGCCGGGCCATCGCCGCCGTTGCGCACGTGCAGCGTCCACTCGATCGTTTCGCCGACGTCCACCACGTCGATTGGTTCGCTGCGCAGCGAGCCGACCGAGAAATCCGGCTCGGCAGTGGTGGCGATCGTGAGTCGATCGAGCGGCACCGGCAGCATCGCATCGGCCGTCAAGACGCCGTCGACGGTGACCGGATATTCTTTGGCGAGGCTACGCAGCAAGCGCAGGCCGAGCCGCGCTTCCGCCGTTGCCCCCGGGCCGATCTCACCGAAGACGAGTTTGGATTTCTCACGCGTTGCGCCGTCAACCGTTTCCAAACGCGCCTCAGGCGAGATGTACAAACGCACGCGCACGTTGTGCGCCACGTCGCTCCCGACGTTGGTGACGGCAACGGCGACATCGGCAAGTTGGTTAGGCCGTAACACCTCGTCGCTTTCGAGACCAAGGTGCGAGCTTTGCGGCGAAAATGACGGATGCGCGTCGACGCGCCACGTCACTTCACCCAGCGCCGTTTCACCGAGCTCGCGTGAATGCACGCTGGCGCCGACCCGCAGCTCGCTGCGATCCGCATAAGGCGAACGCACGCGCGCCCGCAACACAAATCGTCGCTGCGCGTACGGCTCGATGCTGCCGATTTCTGCGGTGTCGCCGTCGAGTGAGACGCGCGAGGATTTTTCCGTCAAGCGAACTTCGTCTAATGCCGGGTCGAGACGCAGGTGGAGCACGACGTCGGTTGCACTCGCGCTGCCTTCGTTCGCAAGGAAAATCGTGGCTTCGATCTCTTCGCCCGGCTTAACCACCTCGCCGTGCATGCGCGCAATTGCATTGCGGCGCGACGGCAGGGCGGGCTCGGAGTGAATGGCAACCGTACGCTCGAAGCGGCGCTGCGAATCGTCCCCGCGCGCCGGTTCCCACGACAGTGTCGCAGCAACTTCGATCGTCGACCCGTCGGCGAGCGGTGACACCACGATCGCTTCGCAGACCAGATCGCAGCGCTCGTCGGCGTCGACGCGACCTAGATCGAAGTTCAGCGCCTCGCGTTTTTTGGCTTCCTTGATCGGACGACCGTCGATCACCGTCGCCCCGCGCACCGGCACCAATGTGTCGGGCAATTCAAGCACGGCGGTCACGTTTTCGGCCGCCGCTGATCCGGCGTTGAACGCGCACAGCGCCATCGTCACGCGCTGGCCCGGACGCACGTCGTACCCGGGTTCCACGGTGAAGGTGGTGCGGTCGTCGTCGAAGTCCGGGGTCGAGCGCACGACCAGCGACGCCGGCTCGAGCGCGAACGCGGCGGTTTCTTGCGACGCGATGTGAGCGTGGGCGACGATGGCCGTGCCGTCGTGAAGCGGTGAGGCGATCTGGACGCGATAGACCAGGGTCGAACTGGCGCTCGCGGCGAGTGCCGGGGTGACGATCGGCGCGTGGACGCGATCGAAGGGCTGGCCTAAGTCCCGCTCGATCTCGCGCCCGTTGACGCGCGCCGAGTTCGGCACGTAGCGGGTGTGCTCGGGGATCGGCGCGACCACCACCACGTCGTGCGCGCTCGACTCGCCGGCGTTGTGCAGGCGAACCGTGATTTGTGCCTCCGCGCCGGGGACGGGCTCCGAGCGCGCCTCGATCGAGACGCCGGTTAAGGAGTTTTCGAGCTGGGGCCGGCTGCGGGCTATCAACCGGACGATGTTCGACCCGACCGGCGGCACCTCAAAGGAAGCAACCGCGGCTTGCAGCTCGATCATCGTGCCGTTCTCGATCGCGCCGGCGACACTGTAGGAGATCTCGATCCGCCGTTCTTCTGCCGGATCGATGTCGCCAATGTGGGCGCCGCTGCGCGAGAGCAGGGGCGAGTTGCCTTGTTCGTCGTCGAGACTGTGCCCGTCGAGCTGCCCGGTACCGACGAGGTACACCAGGCCGTCGGGAAGATTAAAGCGCACGCGCACGCCGGTTGCCGGTGCGCCGCCTTGATTGCGGAAGGTGAAGGTCGCGCGCACCGTCATCCCAGGTTCCAACTCGCGGTCGGGCGAAACGACGAGCGTCCGAAGCCCTTCTGGTAACGTTGGTGCTCCCGGTGCAAAAACTTCAGATAGGGTGCGCATGACGCGGTCAACCTTCGCCGCGAGCGGGACGCACCCTGGGGAATAATCCACATGCTCGCAACAGAAAAGTCGTTCGTTACACGCGCGCTCTCTCGCCTTGGGTCAGAGAATGCGTTCCAAATTCTCCAGCGTGCGCGTGAGATCGAAGCGACAGGACGTCGCGTCGTGCATATGGAGATCGGTGAACCCGACTTCGACACACCCGAGAACATCAAGCGTGCCGCAGTCGACTCGCTCTTGGGTCACGATACGCACTATACGCCCTCGCAAGGCACGCAAGAACTGCGTGAGGTCGTGGCCGATTATGCCTCACGTTTCCGCAAGATGCCGACGCCATACACCGCAGCCAACGTCACCATCTCGCCGGGCGCGAAGCCGATCATCTGGAACATTCTCTCAGCGATCCTCGATCCGGGCGATGAATTCGTCTACTTCGATCCGGCGTATCCAGCGTACGCTTCGGCGTCGAGCTATCTGCAAGCGAACGCGATACGCATTCCGTTGTACGAAGAACGTGGCTGGCGCATGGATCTCGACGAGCTTGCCGGGCGCGTGTCGAACAAAACCAAAGCGGTGATGATCAATTCGCCGCACAATCCGACCGGCGGCGTGCTGCTGCGCTCCGATCTTGAACGAATCGCCGAGCTCGCGAACAAGTACAACTTCTTGGTGATCGCCGACGAGATCTATAGCCGCAATTTCTATCTTGAATCGGAGTACATCTCAATCGCTGCACTGCCCGGGATGCAAGAGCGCACGATCATCGTCGACGGCTTCTCGAAGGCGTATGCGATGACCGGCTGGCGTTTGGGCTACGCGATCATGCCGGAAGACTTGTGCAAAGCGGTGACGCTATTTAACAACAACACATTCAGCTGTGTGACGTCGTTCGTACAGAAGGCGGGCATCGAAGCGCTGCTCGGACCCGATGCGGCGGTGCGCGAGATGAACGAACTTTTCCGTCAGCGCCGCGATAAACTCGTCGGGGGCCTCAACGCGCTGC
>JABCZE010000286.1 GCA_013289785.1 Vulcanimicrobiota bacterium
GCGAGCCTTGACTCGAGCTACAACCTTCACGATCTCGCCTATCGCGCAATCTTCACGCGCTGCGGCCTCAAATTCGTCGTCGTCGAAGCCGACTCCGGCGCTATGGGCGGATCGCAGTCGCAGGAGTTCATGGTCTACACCGACGCCGGCGAAGATCTTATCGCGAGCTGTCCCGTGTGCAGCTACGCGGCCAACCTCGAAAAAGCAACCTCGCGCCTCGATCCTGTCGCCGAGATGGAGCCGACCGGCGACGGCAAACCGGAGCTCGTCTCCACGCCCAACTGCGCTGCCATTGCCGACGTCGCGGCATTTTTCAAAATCTCTCCGGCCAGCGACATCAAATGCGTGGCCTACATGGCGCTCAAACGCGGCGCGCCAATAAAAGGCGGCGGCCAGCAAGACACATGGCACGGTGTTGCCGCTTTCCTGCGCGGCGATCACCAGGTCAATGAAACCAAGCTCCTCGGCGCCATCGGCGCTGCCGAGCTGCGCACCATGCAGTCTGAAGAATTGCAGCATTACTTCAACGGGCCGGCTGGTTATCTCGGCCCCGTCGGACTCAAGCCCGATGCGCAACCGCTCGGCGAGGGGCTCACCGTCGTCGTCGACAGGTCTCTCGAAGGCCGCCGCAATCTCGTCTGCGGCGCCAACAAGCTCGACTACCATCTGCGCAACGTCACGCCCGGCCGCGATTTCTCGTGGACACTCCTCGCCGACATTCGCAGCGTCAATGAAGGCGAGGCGTGCCCGGCGACGAACGAGAACGGGGATGCTTGCACGGGTAAACTCGTCGTCGGCAAGGCCGTCGAAGTCGGCCACATCTTCAAGCTCGGCGACAAATACACCCAGTCCATGGGCGCGCACGTGCTCGATCCCAACGGTAAGGAAGTCACGCCGATCATGGGCTGCTACGGCATCGGCATCGAGCGCATTCTTACCGCGGCCATCGAGCAGTCGAACGACGCCGACGGTTTCTGGCTCCCCGTCACCATCGCTCCATTTACCGTCGTAGTCACCATCACCAACGTCTCCGACTCTGCCTTGCGCGAAACCGGCGAAAAACTCGCTCGCGATCTCGAATCGGCGGGAATCGACGTCTTGCTTGATGACCGCGACGAGCGTGCCGGCGTCAAATTCAAAGACGCTGATCTGGTCGGTATCCCCTATCGAATCAACGTAGGCAAAAAGGCCGCCTCGGGCCAGGTGGAACTGGTTGTCCGCGCTACGCGTACCAGTGTCGATGTCGCGCTAGACGATGCTGTTGCGCAACTCAAGAAGCGCATCGATGAAGAGCGGCTGCTCGATAGCGGACTTCTCGGCACCGGCTCATAGCACGCGATCTGTGGCGCGAACCCAGTCGGTTGAAACTGGTCGCGCCGAAGTTGGCATCTATACTCGTTTGAGGCCAGTCCGTAAGCTCGAATCCTTCATCAGTCAGGAGCGGCGATGGCGGTCAAGGTCAAAATCGCGCAACCCGCATTCTCGCGGCTGCTAGCAGGAGGCGGCGTGGGCATGCTGCTCCTCAAGGTTGCGCTCGGGTTTTGCGCGCTCGTCGTCTTTATCGGCTTCTGCGTATTCGGCTACTTTAACTTCAAGTATCGCGGCCTCGTCGACGAGCGGCTCAAGCAGCCGATTTTTGCCGACACCGCAAAAATCTACGCTGCCCCGCGTGAGGTCCGTCCCGGGCAAAAACTTAGCGTCCGTCTCCTCGCCGGTGAGCTGCGCCAGGCCGGATACACACCCGAAGGCGCCGCGCAGGCTTCGCCGCTTGGCACTTTCAGTGAGGGTGTCCAGTCCATCACGGTGCAACCCGGTCCGCAGTCTTATCACGCTCCCGATAGCGCAACCATCCGCGTAAGCGGCGGCCAGGTCGCCTCCATCGTTGACGCAAAGGGCCAGCCGCTTTCGAGCTACGAGCTCGAGCCGCAGCTCATCACCGGACTCAGCGATGACGCCAACCGCTCCAAACGGCGCCTGCTCACCTACGGTGAAATCCCTTCCAACGTGGTGCAGGCCGTGCTGGCGATTGAAGACCGTCGGTTCTTCGAGCACAGCGGCGTCAATTACGGAAGCATGATGAGTTGGGCCTGGCACGATTTCATCGGTGACCGTAAGCATCGTGGCGGCGCTTCCACGCTCACCATGCAGCTGGCGAAATTGCTTTTTCTTGAGGACACCGGCACCATCCGCTACAAGCTGACGCAGATCATGCTTACCTTCCAGTTGGAGCATCGTTTCAGCAAGCAAGAGATCTTTGCGATGTACGCCAACGAGATTCCGCTGGGGCAGCGGGGAAGTTTTTCCATCGATGGCTTTGGCGAGGCGTCGCAGGCCTTCTTCGGCAAGGATGTTCGCCAGCTCGATCTCTCTGAGTGCGCGCTGCTTGCCGGCCTCATCCAGAGCCCAAACTTTCTGAACCCATTCCGGCATCCCGAGCGCGCAATCGAACGCCGCAACGTGGTGTTGGATTCAATGGTTGAAACCGGCGCCATCACCAAGGAGCAATCCGAAGCCGCCAAGGCTGAGCCGCTCCATCTCTCCGCGTCCAGTGTCGACGAAAGCGAAGCGCCGTACTTTGTCGATCTGGTGCACGACCAGCTCACGCAGAAGTTCGGCGATCGCGATTTCAATCGCGAAGGACTGCGCATCTACACCTCGCTCGATCCGGACCTGCAGCGCCTTGCCACCCAGGCTGTGGATTCCACGGTTCACGTTGTCGATGCGCTGATAGACAGGGTGCACGCGCGGGACAAGAAACTCGGCAAGCCCTATATCTATCCGCAGGTCGCGCTGGTGGCGCTTGATCCGCATACCGGCCAGGTTCTCGCCCTCGTCGGCGGTCGCAGTTACGGAACCAGCCAGGTGAATCACGCGGTGGCGCATCGGCCGACAGGCTCCATCTTCAAGCCGTTCGTCTACGCGGCGGCCTTCCAGACTTCTGTGGAGGGCACGATGCTGCCCGGCCAAACCGTACTTTTCTCTCCTGTCACCATGCTCAGCGACGATTCGACCACCTACGACGAAGGAGGTCCAAACGAGTACACGCCGCACAATTTCGTCAACGAGTACTACGGTCAGATGACCGCCCGATACGCCCTGATGCGATCGGACAACGTCGCCACCATTGCGCTGGCCTCGATGGTTGGCTTCGATCGCGTGGCTGCGCTGGCGCGCTCTGCAGGCGTCAAGAGCGCGCGTGGCACGCCCTCCATGGCCATCGGATCTTATGACGCC
>JABCZE010000287.1 GCA_013289785.1 Vulcanimicrobiota bacterium
CGTCAGCGCGGGCGCGATAATTTGGGGCAGCACGATCGCGAGATTCCAGATCCCCATCGCCGCCGCCATTGCATCCTTCGGCAGCAGGCGGCAAGCAATCGCCCAGTCGGCTACGAGGAAGACCCCCCAGCCCAAACCGGCTAGCAAGGTTGCGGCAGCTACGCCAGCGATGCTATGGGAGCCGATGAAGAGCGCCAGCGCCGCGATGAACCCCGCCGCGCCCGCCGTGGCGACGAGACGTTTGTCCATCCGATCGCTCGGCCTAGCCGCAAGCGCTGCGCCCAGCGCCCCAACCAGCGTAAAGCTGACGATGAGAATGCCGGTCTCGCGTCGCCCGGCCGCCAACGTCGCGGGTTCAAGCACGCCGTCCACGTAGAAAAGCAGATAACCCAACAGCGTGTAAAAGCCGATATAAAGCAGGGCGCGCGAAATAAACAGATCCACGAATGCGCGCGTAACCGGCGCTCGCTTCTCCGCTCCCGCCGGCGAGACGCAAAATGTCAGCCGGCGCACGTGCGCCGACGTTACGAGGCACGTCGCGAGAAGCAGCGCGCTCAACGAGGTGCCTAGCGTGCGCGCGCTGGTAATGAAGCTTGCGGCCAGCGCCCCGATCGCGTTGCCGGCGCCTTGAAAGGCGGCCATCCAGGACGACGCGATGCCGGTGTGCTCGCGATCGACGAAATCCGGAATGATCGCTTGATAGGGTCCGATCGCCAAGTTCAGCGCCGCCTGTACCGCTACGTATGCGATCGTAAGCTCGGCCAGGGTGCGAGCACCAAAGAAGAACTCGATCGCGACGGCGCCCCCCAGCGCGCCCGCGACATAGAACTCCACGCGCCGGCTGCCGCCCTTGCGCCGTGCATCGGAATAAAAGCCGACGACGACCTGAACGATGGCCGCCACGATTGCGCCGGCCGTGGCCAGGCGGCCGTAAGCAATCAGCGAGTTTGAGGGAGCCAGCTCGATGGTGCGCGACTGCAACGAAATTCCCAGCAACGCGCCCCAAACCGCTTGAATGCCAAGCCAGAAAAGCGCGAGCCGAAACGGATTAGCGGTTTTTGGTTGCATACGCATATTCCGCCGCCGTATCGACGTCGAAGGCTAGCTCCGGAGCGCAGCCGCGCACTGCGCGCGCCGGCTGTTGCAAGACCCGTTGCGCGGTCGCTTCCAAGCTCGCGATGCTCAGCCGCCCGACCGCAAATCGAATCAGCGCCGAAGGACCGACCAGGCTTGCCATGCGCCACGGGCGTTTCCGCGACTCGAAAATAGCGGTCGCCGCTCGGGCGATTCGCGGCGCGCTATCCGGCGGTATCAGAAAGACTCCGCCGTTGACCACACGCTCGCCCGCGAGCCTAATTCCGGTTGGCGGTGCTTGGGGAAAGCGCGCGGCGTAGACGAAAAACTCCGCGAGCGGCACGCCAAGCGCGCCACTGGGCACCCGTTCGATGAAGTCGCGGACTGCCGCGGCGCTAATGTACGGCAAGTCGCTGGTCGCATAGAGCAGCGGCTCTCCGTCTTCGGGCCACGCGCGAAGCGCGCGCAAAAGGTTTTCACTTCCGGAGGGACTCTCTTCGACGAACCGCTCGACGGCCCGTCCGCAGGCTTCGCTGACTTCGTCGCCCCCGATTACGGCGATCCGGTCCGCGCCACAACCCCGTAACGCGTCGAGCACGCGCGCGAGCATCGTCGTGCCGCGCACCGCAGCTAGTGCCTTCACCCGCGTTCCGGCTGCCGCTGCAAAAGCGCCGTCGATTCGGCCTCCTGCGGTAACGACCGCTTTCACTGCGGGGGCACGCTACTTCTTGGCTATCGTCTTCTTCTTGCCGGCGACGGTGCGTTTTGGACCTTTACGGGTGCGGGCGTTCGTCTTGGTTCGCTGTCCGCGAACCGGCAAGCCGCGGCGGTGACGCATTCCGCGATAACACCCGATGTCCATCAAACGCTTGATGTTGCCCTGGACTTCCCGGCGCAGATCTCCCTCGACTCGCAACTGGAGCGAATCGATCGCATCGCGCAGCTTCTTCTCATCCTCTTCGCTGAGCGCTTTGACGCGCACGTTCGGATCCACACCTGCAAAGGCGAGCAGTTTGCGCGCCGTCGTCGGGCCGATTCCGAAAATATACGTAAGCGCAACCTCTACGCGCTTTTCGCGCGGAAGATCGATACCAGCGAGACGAGCCATATTCTTTTTAAACTTCCTTTTAAATCCTGAGCGTAGTCATGTCATCCTGAGCGTAGTCATGTCATCCTGAGCGTAGTCGAAGGACGAAGGATTATCCTTGAACTTGTTTGTGTTTTGGATTGACCTCGCAGATCACCCGCACTTTTCCGTGCCGCCGTATGATCTTGCACTTCTCACAAATTTTCTTGACCGATGGTCTGACTTTCATTTTTTGTTACCTTAGCTTCTCGTCGCCCTTCGACTGCGCTCAGGGTGACACTGGGAGTCTATTTGTATCTATACGTTATTCTGCCGTGCGTTAGGTCGTAGGGCGACAGTTCGACCAAGACGCGATCCCCTGGGAGAATACGGATGAAGTTCATCCGGATTTTCCCCGAGACGTGAGCCAAAACGCGGTGGCCGTTCGTCAACTCGACCCGGAACATCGCGTTGGGCAAAGGCTCCACGATGGTGCCATCCACTTCGATCGCCTCTTCTTTGGGAGCGGCGGTCTTGGCCGCTTTTTCGGCCGGTGCTTTGCCGCGAGGCGGGCGCCCGCTCCGCTTACGCGCCATACACCCTCCCCGAGCGCCTCACGCAATAGCTTCCCTCGGCGGCCGGTACCTTTCGACCTCCGGATCCTCTGCGTAGTCGCGCAAAGTCAGAATCTGGGGCCCGGCCTCCGTTACGGCGATCGTGTGCTCGAAGTGCGCTGCGAGTTTACCATCTGCGGTAACGACTGTCCAGCCGTCCTTCAGAATCCGGACCTTGGGGCCTCCCTGCGTGATCATCGGCTCGATGGCCAGCACCAGGCCGGGTCGCAGCTCCATGCCAGCCCCCGGCTCCCCGTAGTTGGGAACCTGCGGCTCTTCGTGCATTGCCTTGCCCACGCCGTGCCCCACCAACTCGCGCACGACGCCGTAGCCATGCCCCTCGGCGTGCTTTTGCACGGCCGCCCCGATATCGCCAAGGTGCTTGCCTCGGTGCATCTGCGCAATCCCGACCGTCAAGCACTTGCGGGTCACGTCGAGCAGGCGCTGCGCCGTCTGCGAAATGTTGCCGACCGGA
>JABCZE010000288.1 GCA_013289785.1 Vulcanimicrobiota bacterium
CCTGCGCCCGGCCTACCTGTCGCCAAAGACACAGTCGCTCGCAATCGAACTCGTCTTAGTCGACGGCAAAGGCGTGACCGGAGTCAATCCGGCGACGATCAATACCGTTGCGAACGGACGCGGGTGTAAACCGCGGGGGAACGAGCTGGTTTGCAGCGCCACGATCTCCGGTTCGCCGGGCCACGACGTCTTCGCCGTGAGCACCTACGCGGGACTGGACGCAACGGGTGACGTTCTTTCGGTCGGTTCCGTCAAAGCTACCGTCTCGTCGGGTGGCGGCGGCGTCGGCATCAGCAATCGCCTCTCGCTCGCGCTCGACGGCGTGATCGCTGCGCTCAAAGTCAGTTTCGATCCTGATAAAGGCAAGCGCGGGCAACGCATGACGTCGCACGTCTCACTTGCGGCCTATGATGGCGCGGGCGCGGAAATCGTCGGCCCCAGCCACTATCTCGAGCCGGTTACGCTTGCGATCCAAGGGGATGGAAACCACGCGTTTCGCTTAAGCGACGGAAAGCGTTTGGGCGATTCGCTCTCGATCGTTAAGCCGGCCGCGGGTATCGAGCTAGACTACGACGGCAACAAACAAGCGTCTCCGGTCGCGGTTCAGGCAACCCTATCCGGTCCGAGCGGAATCAGTGCGAGCGCGGACTTCAAACTGACCGGCAAAGCACCGCCGCCGCCGGTCGGGACGATTTACGCACTCAATGCCGGCACGAACGACGGCCGCTCGGCGACGATCACGGAGTACGACGGGAAAGCCGCGGGGAATGCCGCGCCCGCGCGCACGTTGTCGCTCAGTTCGAAGTTGTACGCGCGAAGCATCGCCGTCGATACCGCCGGCGACTTGTACGTCGGCTATTTCGATAGCGAGTTCGGCTTCTCGCCGGGGTCGGGACTGCCCGATTCGCACAACCAGATTGCGATCTACGCGCCCGGCGCCAGCGGTAACGCTGCGCCGAAAGCGACCATCGTCGCCGATCCAAAGACCAAGACGACCCTGTTTCCGCTCTTCATTGCCTTCGATTCCAGCGGTCGTCTGGTGACCTACGGTGCAACCGACGTCGATAAGAATACCGGCGACGCCGTGCTAACCTACGCTGCCGGCAGTACCGGGCCCGCCGCGCCCGAGTACGGTTGGAACTTTAACGACCCTGCTATCTCGTATGCGGGTCCGACCGGACTGGCGCTCGACTCCAGCGGAAACTTCTATGTCAACGGAGCACTGCACACGGCGCTCGGCCCGAGCTACGGCGTCTTCGTCGCCTCCGCCGCCGACATCGGTAACCCCGATGCCGATGCCGCGCGCACGATTCCGTGGAATTCGACGACCGAACTCGACACCGCTGCGACCACCGAAGTCGCGCTGAGCACGAGCGGTGAAATCCTCGTCGGCAATACGGTGACGCAAGGCAGCGGCAGCTCCACCTCGTGCCAAGCTCGCGTCAACGTCTTTGCCGCCGGCGCGAGCGGCGGGGAAACCGATAACCCGCCGCTGCGCGTCCTGACGCTTGACGGTGTCTCCACCGACGACTCAGAATGCGCGTCGTCGCGCGATCCGTTGGTACCGTTCTATCCAGCCATCGCGATCTACGGGCCGACTCTCTTTGTCGCCGATGACTTCAACAACGCCATCGCCGCGTTCGCCTCCAACGCGTCGGGAACCGTCAAGCCTTCCTTGCGCATCGCGGGATCGGCGACGGAACTCAACGCGCCCATCGCGCTGGTCATCACATCACCTTCCGGCAGGGCCAAGCCCAGGCCGGCATACCCATCTCATGCATCTCACTCTTGATGAAGGAAGAATCACATGAAAAAGAGCCTCGCCGCCTGGGCGTTGGCGACCGTTCCCGCGCTGTTGCTGAGCGCGTGTAACGGAAGCAATGCTTCAGGCCCATCGGCAGTAGCCCCTTTACCAAATACACTGGGCGCCTCGCACCACGGACGGGTGCGCCCCAACGATAACGGAACGCAAGACCTCCATACCGGCGGTGCCGACGTTCCGGCATACGCTTATAACCTCGGCGACCAGCCCGTAGGCTACTACTACGGACAGCAGGCGGGCCCGGGTCAAGGGTCGCTCTTCTATGCCGCTCCCACGCAGGGCACGATCTACTACTGCTTGACGAGCAGCACGGATGGACGTCACGCGTTTGAAGGATACGACGACTCCGCATATCCTCCGACCGGGCCTTGTGCAGCGCTCGGAGAGACCGCGACTGGTTTTGGCGGACGACAGGATCCGCTCGATTTCGTCGGCTCCGCCACTGCGATGCCCTCGACCGAATATACGGAGTACAAGGAATTTCGGGAGCCTTCGAGCGGCACGAGTTGGGGAGAGCCTTTCGAGTTCCCCCAAATCGGCGCGCCCATCGTCTTCGGATACCGGCCACAAGACTTCAACAAAAATGTAAAAAGTATCAAGCTTTCGACGTGGACCTACTGCGCAATCGCTAACGGCACGGTAAGCGATTGGAACGATCCGGCGGTCACCGCGGACAACGGTACCTCCGTAACCGGGGGTAACTCGCAGACGATCACTTTTTATTTCCGTGCCGACAGCGCCGCCTCAACGTACAATTTCGTCAATCATCTCAACACCGCTTGTAACACAGCCTGGAAGACGCCGTATAACAAAGCTCCCTACCAAGGCACGAGCCGAACGGCGGCGTGGACCTTTGGGGTCAACTCGTCCTGGCCCGGACCGGGATCGGCCAACTATCCAAATCAAAACTTCATCGGTGAGACGGGGGATCCGGGGATTCTGGAAGGCATTCAGACGACAGCGTATAGCACTGGCTACGTCGTCGGCGGCTACGTAAAAGCAAATCCCAAAGTCGGTCAGGCGCTCCTGCAGAACGGCGTCAAGCGTAAGAAACCAATCTGGGTCGACCCCACCAACCATACCGCCGTCGCCGCTGCTTTCAACAAGGTCACTGCGGCGGATATCACCTATGGCGGAGGAAGCGACGAACAGCCGCTGGGGACGTCGGCGCCGTGGTGTGTGCTCTACGTCGACTACAAATACTACGTGAATCCGCCGGCAAAGGCATACCCCATCGTAGCCTTGAGTTATCTCCTCTTCTACGGGCAGAACAACGGCGTACACCTTTCCGACAAGATCGCGTTGATCAAGTTCCTGGAGTCGGCGCCGGCCGCGAAAATCGTCAATAAACTGGAATACGTATCGCTTTCCAAGTCGATTCAATCTGCAACC
>JABCZE010000289.1 GCA_013289785.1 Vulcanimicrobiota bacterium
GCAGCTCAACGCGCTCGGCTACGATCGCGCGGTAAACCTCGAGGGGGGAATGGATGCATGGATTCGAGAGACGCAATGCTGAGCCGCTTTATCGCTTGCCTTTGCCTAACGGCGGCATTCCTCGCCGGCTGCAGTGCGCTTGTGTCGGAGTCGGGCGCGTCCTGGCAGATATCCACACGTGCGGTCCCCGTCGACGCTACGCCGCCGCCCGACTGCGGCCGTTACGGGCCGTGCTCGATCGACGCGTGCTTCGGTTCGATTTGCATCGCGTATACGACCGAAGGTGAGGTGCAGGCGGAGCTGACGAGCGGAATCGTCAACGCCCAAGGCGTCGCCGCCGACCGCCACGGAAACGCCTACATTGCCGACGCGGCGAGCGCCGCGATCTTCGAATACGGGCCATATCTGACGCCTTTAGTTAAAACCTACCAAGACGCTGGGGAAGTGCCGCTCGACGTCGCCGTGAACGAAAAGATGAAACTGCTGGTGGTTTCGAACCAATCCACCGCAAGCGACGGGCCTGGAACCGTGAGCGTCTATGCCGGCGGGTCGCTGACGCCGACCGCGACGCTCAGCGATCCCGCCGTTGCCAAAGCCCAAGGAATCGGCATCGCGATCGACGGTCTGGGGAACTGCTTCTGGAGCCTGTACGATCCTAAATCGGGCCGCAGCAAGATCGATGAGTTTTCGGCATGCGCCGGATCTCCGCTCACGATCGCGTCAGGAACACACGCGCTGCGCGGAATGGCGCTCGATAAGCGCAACGACCTCTTTTACGTCATCGACGTCAGCAGCATCCACCACGACATCTTCAAATGCCGTGGAACGTCACACTGTCGACCGTTGGCTACCAATTTTGCCAAACCGGTAATGCTTAGCTTCGACGACAAATGGGGCTTTCTCTGGACCGACGACGCCGGCACGCTCGAGGGACCGTTGATCGAATCCATCAACCCCAGGAACGGTCACGTCGTATCGAGTTACCGCGCCGGGAGTTCGACCGATCCGCCGTTCGGCGTCGCTCACGCACCGGGTCCGGCCAATTAATTCAGCGGCTGCAAGCCGCGCAGTGCCCTTCGAAGGTCACGCGTTCGCTTGCAATCTGGAAACCGTGCTGCAACGCTAGCGTCTTGAGCGTGCGGGGCGGGATGGCATAGGCAACGTCTTCGATCTCGCCGCACGCGCTGCAGCGAAAGTGCGCATGCCGTGGTCCCGAAGGCTCGTACGTCGCGGCTTCGGCGCCCGGCAGATACAGTTCGGAAACCAAACCTAGGTCGCGTAAGCGCTCGAGGCCCCGATAGACCGTCGAGAATCCAATGCCGGGCCGCCGCTTGTGCGCTTTGGTGAAGATCGCCGAGGGCGTGAGGTGGCGGCCGATCCCGCTTGCTTGCACGATGTCGTAAATGAGCTGGTAGTTCTTCGGCAGCTTCGGCTGCGCGCGCGCCGCCATAGTTAGACCGCGGGGGCCGCAGGCAGCAGGATTCCACCGAGTGTGAATGTGAAAGTCACTTTCAAGCCTTCGCCGGCATCACCAACCTTCCCCCTGGATCGGAGAGACTCGCAACAGATGGAAAATACGATTGCCGAAATGTCGGACGCCGACCGCGGTTGTCCCGTAAAACACGTTCCCGTGCGCCCGCGGGTCAACATCGATTGGTTCCCGGAGTTATTGGACCTTTCGGTGCTTCATTGGCCGTCGGCGCTCTCCGACCCGATGGGTTCCGATTTCGATTACGTCCGAGAGTTCAACAGCTTGGATCTCAAAGCGGTCAAGACCGACCTCTTTGAAATGATGACCGCTTCGCAGGATTGGTGGCCGGCCGATTACGGGCACTACGGGCCGCTTTTGATTCGCATGGCCTGGCATGCCGCAGGGACGTACCGGGTCGGCGACGGCCGCGGCGGCGCGGGCTCGGGCCAGCAACGCTTCGAGCCGCTCAATAGTTGGCCCGACAACGCAAATCTGGATAAAGCGCGCCGACTGCTGTGGCCGGTCAAGGCGAAGTACGGCCGAAAGATCTCGTGGGCCGATCTCATGGTCCTTGCGGGAAACTGCGCGCTCGAATCGATGGGATTCAAGACGTTCGGATTCGCGGGCGGACGAGTCGACGCGTGGGAACCCGATGAAACGACCGACTGGGGCCCCGAAGACGACTGGCTCGCCGACAAGCGCTATACCGGCGAACGCGATCTCGCCAAGCCGTTGGCGGCCGTACAGATGGGTCTAATTTATGTAAATCCGGAAGGCCCCAACGGCAATCCCGACCCGCTCGCCGCTGCAGTTGACATTCGCGAAACGTTCGCTCGCATGGCGATGAACGACGAGGAGACCGTCGCGCTGATTGCCGGCGGCCACACCTTTGGCAAGACGCACGGTGCGGCCGATCCCGCGCAGTATGTCGGCCTTGCTCCCGCTGGAGCCGGCACCGAAGAGCAGAACCTCGGCTGGCGCAACTCATTTGGCAACGGACACGGCGACCGCACGATCACCAGCGGCCTCGAAGGCGCCTGGACCCAGCAGCCCACGCGGTGGAGCAATCTCTATTTCGACAACCTCTTCAACTACGAATGGGAGCTGACGAAGAGTCCGGCCGGCGCCTACCAGTGGAAGCCGAAGGACGGCGCCGCGGCCGGCAGCGTTCCCGACGCGCACGATGCGTCCAAGCGACACGCGCCGACCATGCTTACGACAGACCTCTCCTTAAAAGTCGACCCGGTCTACGGGCCGATCGCAAAGCGTTTCCATGAGAACCCACAAGAGTTTGCCGATGCCTTTGCCAAGGCGTGGTACAAACTCACGCATCGTGACATGGGCCCGATCTCGCGCTACCTCGGTCCGGAAGTTCCGGCCGAGCCGCAGATCTGGCAAGACCCGTTACCTCTCCCTGACCATTCACCGATCGACGCGAAGGACGTCGAAGCACTCAAGGGTCGCATTCTCGCCTCGGGCCTTACGGTGTCGCAACTCGTGACGACCGCATGGGCGTCGGCCTCGACGTTTCGCGGCACCGACAAGCGCGGCGGGGCAAACGGCGCGCGCGTTCGTCTCGCACCGCAGAAAGACTGGGCCGTCAACACGCCGGCTGAGTTGGCGACGGTGCTGCAGACGCTGGAGAAGATTCAAACGGAGTTCAACGCTTCGCTCTCCAGCGGCAAGAAGGCCTCGTTGGCCGACGTCATCGTTCTCGGCGGCTGCGCCGCGATCGAATC
>JABCZE010000290.1 GCA_013289785.1 Vulcanimicrobiota bacterium
CCGCCCTCGATCGTCGCGATGTTATTTGCATACGAGAAGATCTGGTCGGCGTATGCATCGGTATACTGCATCGCAACTTCGACGTCCACCCCGTCACGCTCGGCGTGGGTGGAAATAATCGGGTGAAGCGGATCTTTTTTTGCGTTGAGCCATTCGACGAACGAGACGATCCCGCCGTCGAACTCATAGGTGCGCTCGCGTACCGGCTCGGAAGACCGCACCGGCCGCTCGTCGCGTAGCGTGATGGCGAGGCCCCGGTTCAGGAAGGCCAACTCCCGCAAGCGCTTCTGCAAAATGTCCCAGTGAAACTCGGTCACCTCGAAGACTTCCGGGTCCGGCTTGAACCATTGGCGGGTTCCCGCGCCGGTGGCTTTCCCGATCTTCTTGAGCTTCTGCACGGTGATTCCGCGCTCGAACTTCATCTGCCAGAGAAATCCGTCGCGCCTTACTTCGGTAACCATCCATTCCGACAAGCCGTTGACGACGGAGATTCCGACGCCGTGCAGACCGCCCGATACTTTATAGCCGCCCTTACCGAACTTCGCGCCGGCATGGAGAATCGTCATCACGACTTCCACGGCGGGCAGCCGTTCCTCGGCGTGAAGGTCGATCGGGATGCCGCGTCCGTCATCTTCGACCGAGCACGAGCCATCGGCAAGCAATACGACTTGCACCGTGTGCGCGTATCCCGCCATCGCCTCGTCGACGGCGTTATCGACCGCCTCGTAGACGAGTTGATGCAACCCGCGCTCCGCGGTGTTGCCAATATACATGCCCGGGCGCTTACGCACCGCTTCCAGCCCACGAAGGACCTCGATTTGCTCACCTGTATAGTTTGTCGACATCAACCTTTTCGTTCGTTTTGTTTTCGCGCGCCGCTCGCCGTCGCTAACGGGGAGCCGGCGTACAGCAGTTCGTAAAGTTCGTCGCCCAAGACGTTGCGCACCGTAGCCGGCATGATCTCTTCCGGCGGAAGCTTGCTGCGCAGCAGCACGTACGAGCTGGCAATCAGCCTTTCGCGGCCCCCGCGCGAAAGGCGTCCGGCGACCCTTGCCCGCTCGAGCATCCCCCACCAGTGTCTAAGCAACCGGCCGCGAATGCGTTCGTACTCCTTTTGGTTTAACCCATCTACGAGCTGGGCCGTTCCGCTAAAGCCGAGCCAGGGGGCCTCAAAAAGCAGCCGCGCGGTCGCGAGGGCTCTTGCCTCGCTCGCAGCGGCATCGCAAGTTGCGCAGCTTGCCTTTTGCGACGGATCGATCAGCGCTCCGCAGATGTCGCAAGCCTTCCATCCCGCGGAACGCTTTGTCCGCGTAGCGGCTTCGACGTGCCGCGCAAACTGTGCCAGCGCCTCCTGTGGGCTGGCCGACGGAACGGGTTCGCCCGGCAGTCGCACGCTGGCAGCGGAGGCGCCGCCCGCTCGTGGAGCGTTACGTTTGGGGAGGACGCCCATGCGGAAACGCAGCCGCTCGATTCCGGCACCGGGCAACCGCGCCGATACCGCGCCGAGAATGCGCTCCGCAAGGAAACTCAACTGGTGACTCCATGCGCTCGAACGCGTAACGATGACCAGCGTTCCGTCCGCTATGCGAACGGGCGCGGAGTTCGCTGCGACTTCGCCGCCGACGAGCTCGGTCCACCCGGCCTGCAGCAGCGTCAAAGGATCTCGCAGCGCAACCTTCTCCGGCGGCGTCCACGCGACGATGGCTTGCGAAAGCTTCAGCATGCCGCCAGCGCCTCGACACTTCCCTGGCGGACGCACGCGACGTGCGCGCTCGACTGCAGCGGGGCCGGCAGATGCGTCGCGGTCACGAAGGACTGCTCGTAGTCGCCGATCTCGGCGAGGAAGGCCGTCGCGCGTGCTTCGTCAAGCTCCGAGAGAACGTCGTCCAAGAGCAGCAACGGAGCCTCATTGGAACGTTCTTTCATGACCGCGTACTCAGCGATTTTCAGTGCCAGGACCGCCGTGCGCTGCTGGCCTTGCGAACCGTACGCCGCCAGTGAAACATCGTCGAGCGAAAGGCCGACGTCGTCGCGATGTGGTCCCGCCAAAGCGATCTTGCGCGCCCGCTCGGCCTCGCGCGTCGCTCGCAGGCGCGCTTCGAAGGCCGCTGCCACCGCATCGCGGGTTGCGACATCGAAGGGCACGTTTGGCTCGTAGGTGAGCGCCAACCGCTCGTTGCCTCCGACGCGCGCGTGCGCCCGGCGCGCCTCTTGCGCGAGCGCTCGCACGAGATGGTCGCGGGCCAGCACGATCTCGGTTCCCGCGTCGATCAGCGTGCGCTCGTAGATATCGAGCAGCTCGGCGTCGCCGGCGATCGTTCCGCGTAAAAGTGCGTTCTTTTGCTGGAGCGCTTTACGATAGCGCGCCAACTCGTAGTAGTAGCGCGGCTCGCTTTGCGACAGAGCGACGTTGAGAAACGCGCGGCGAGCCCCTGGAGTGCCGGCGGCCAACTGCAAATCGGCCGGCACGAAGGTGACGACGCGGATCTTTCCGAGATAAGCCGCATAGCGCACGGCGCTGCCGTTAACCGTATAGTTCTTGCGGGTTCCGCGCCCGCTCTTCTCGATCGCGCAGACCAGCTCCACTTGGCCGGTGCGTAACGTTGCCTCACCCCGCACCACTCCTAACTCCACGCCGTTGCGCACGGTATCCCCGTCGCGCGACGTGCGAAAGGACTTGCCCGTGCCGAGCATCGCGATGCCTTCGAGCAGGTTACTTTTGCCCTGCGCGTTGGCCCCGATATACACGTTCAATCCGGTGGCCGGCTGGAGATCGAGCTGTGAGTAGTTCCGAAAGTTGGATAACGCTAGATGCCGCAGGAGCACACTATTGCCGCAGCGGCATGAGCACGTAGAGTTGCTGGCCACTCTCGAGGGGTTCGAGCGGACGGATCGCGGCGGGGGAGAGCGGACCGAGGAACTCCATCACGACTTTGTCGCCCTTGATGTGGTTGAGGATTTCGACCAGATAGCGCGCGTTGAAAGCGATTGCCAGATCCTCGCCGCTCTGCTCGACTTCGAGCTCTTCGTACGCGTTGCCGGAGATGTCGGAGCTTGCCGTGACGATCAGCGTCTGATTGGCTATCGCGAGTTTCACCATGCTGGCGCGATCCCCGGCGACCAACTCCGCGCGCCGCAGGCTGCCGATGAAGGATGCGGTGTTTGCGGTGACCGTCCGATCGAACTTCGCTGGGATAACCTGCTGATAG
>JABCZE010000291.1 GCA_013289785.1 Vulcanimicrobiota bacterium
CTCGCACCGTCCGTGGAAGAAGAGGTACGGTTCCAGTTGCATTACCTTCTTACGCTCCTTTCGGTCGCGCAGCTTCGCCGCCGGCGGGTGCGGCTCCGTCACGCGCCGCCTGCTTCGCAGGTTCGTTCGCTTCGCTTACGGTAAACGATAGGGTGCCTTGTTCCCGGACGTGCGCGTGAGCCAGTTCGTCCATTTACACGTCCACTCGGAGTACTCGCTCCTCGACGGCGCCTGCCGGATCGACCGCCTTTGCCGCCGAGCCGCCGAGGGAGGCGCGACCGCCGTGGCGCTGACCGATCACGGCGTGATGTACGGGGCGATGGAGTTTTACTACGCCGCGCGAGAGTTCGGTCTCACTCCGATCCTCGGCTGTGAGGCCTACCTGGCGCCGCGAGGCCGATTAGATCGCAGCGCGCGGGAAGAAGCTCACGTAACGCTGCTCGCAGCCGATCTGATCGGCTACCGAAATCTCGTTGCGCTGGTATCGAAAGGCTTCCTGGAGGGCTACTATTATAAGCCACGCATCGATCTGGAGCTGCTCGAAAAGCACAACGACGGTCTGATCGTTCTCTCCGGGTGCATGTCGGGGCTCGTCGCCGCGCCGCTGCTGCGCGGCGATGAAGCGGCCGCGCGGGAGAATGCGAAGACGTATCGCGAGATATTCGGCGACCGCTTTTACATCGAAGTGATGCGCCACGGCATGCCGGAGCAAGATACGATCAACGGCGGCCTCGTGAGAATTGCGCGCGACCTCGGCGTGCCCATCGTCGCGACCAACGATTCGCACTACCTCGAGCAAAAGGACGCTTCGGCCCACGACGTGCTGCTTTGCATCGGAACGGGGAAGACGGTCTCCGATACCAACCGGATGAAGTTCTACTCCGATCAGTTCTATGTGAAGTCGCCCGACGAGATGCACGAGCTTTGGAGCGATCTTCCCGAGGCCTGCGAAAACACGGTGAAGATCGCCCAGCGAGTGGATATTCGCATCCCCGAAAAGATCTTTCACCTGCCGCAGTTCGATGTTCCGCAGGATGCCGGCACCCCCGAGAAGAGCGACGCGGACTACTTGCGCGAGCTGTGCGAGCACGGCTTGCTCGAGCGCTACGGCGAGGAGCGCATCCTTACCGACCCGTCGCTGCGCGAGCGTCTGGAATACGAACTCGCGGTCATCACCAAGATGGGATTCTCTTCGTACTTTTTGATCGTGTGGGACTTCATCAAGTACGCGCGAGACCGCGGCATTCCGGTGGGACCGGGTCGCGGCTCGGCGGTCGGCTCGCTGGTCGCCTACTGCCTGAAGATAACCGATCTGGACCCCCTGCGCTTTAACCTGCTGTTCGAACGCTTTTTGAATCCCGAGCGTATCTCGATGCCCGACATCGACACGGATTTCTGCGTCGAGCGGCGCGACGAAGTGATCGCTTACGTGACGGAAAAGTACGGCAAGGATCGCGTCGCGCAGATCGTGACCTTCGGAACGATGGCAGCGCGCGCAGCGATCCGCGATGCAGGTCGAGCGCTAGGCGTGCCGCTGCCCGACGTGGACCGGATCGCGAAACTCGTACCGTCGGGCCCTGGAGGTTTGACGATATCGCGCGCGATCGAACAGATTCCCGAGCTCAACTCGATTTACGCGACTCGCCCGGATATCCGAAAGCTGTTGGATACGGCAAAAGAGATCGAGGGATTAGCGCGCAATGCCGGGACTCACGCCGCCGGGGTGGTGATTTCGGCGGGGCCGTTGATCGAATACACGCCGCTCGTTCGATTTGGCGATGGCGGGATCAATACGCAGTACGACATGGACTGGATCGAGCGGATCGGTTTACTCAAGATGGATTTTCTCGGTCTGCGAAACCTGACGGTGATGGAAAATGCCGTGCGGGAGATCCGGCGGACGGTCGACGAGAGCTTCGACCTTTCCAAGATTCCGCTCGACGACCCAAAGACGTTCGAGATGTTGGCCCGCGGCGAGACGATGGGCGTCTTTCAACTCGAGTCCGAGGGCATGAAACGCGTCTGCGCGGATCTGCAGCCCTCACGTTTCGAAGATATCGTGGCGCTGGTGGCGCTCTACCGCCCGGGTCCGATGGATTGGATTCCGCAATACATCGCCAACAAGCACGGGCGTACGACGCCGCAGTATTTGCACCCGAAGCTCGAGCCAATTCTCGCCGAGACCTACGGAACCGCCGTCTATCAGGAACAGGCGATGCAGATGGCACGCGAGATTGCGGGCTTTACGATGAGCGAAGCCGACGAGCTGCGCAAGGTCATGGGGAAGAAGCAGAAGGAGAAGATTCCGTTCTACCAAGAGAAGTTCGTCACTGGAGCGATCGCAACGTCGGGCATCGATCGCGCGCTGGCCGAGCGAATCTTCCATTTCGTCGAGCCCTTTGCCGGGTACGGCTTCAACAAATCACACGCGGCGGCGTACGCGTGGATTGCGCTGCAAACCGCGTTCTTAAAGGCCAACCACCCGCTGCAATATTTGGCGGCGTTGATGGCGTCGGTGAAAGACAAGACCGACAAGCTCGTCGAGTACATCGACGAAGCCAAGAAGCTGCAAATCGAGGTGCTGCCGCCCGACGTCAACGAGTCGCTCGTCGACTTCGCGGTCGTGGGAAGCGCGATTCGATTTGGGTTGGCGGCGATTAAAGGTGTCGGCGAGGGTGCCGTGCGAGCGATCATCCAAGCGCGCGACACCGACGGACGTTTTAGCGATCTCTTCGACTTGGCCTCGCGTGTCGACGCCCGGCACGTCAACCGCCGCGTGCTCGAGGCGCTGATCAAATGCGGCGCGCTCGACGGCCTCGCCGGAAACCGTTCGCAAAACCTCGCAGCGCTGGACACGGCACTCGAGCTGGCAGCCCGGACGACGCGCGACGCCGAGCTGGGCCAGGTCTCCCTCTTCGGCGGCCTCACCACCGAGTCGGCGCCGCTGGTGCCGAAGCTCCCGAGCGTCGCGGCACCGACGACGCGCGAGATGTTGGCATGGGAGCGCGAGACGCTCGGAATGTTCGTCTCGGGTCATCCGCTGGCCGAGCTGGTACCGGCGCTGCGGCGCGCCGGCGCGATGCCGCTTCGGGAGTTGGCGAAGCAGCAAGAGGATGCCCAGGTCACGATTGCCGGAACGGTGACGGCGGTCCGCCGGAGCCTCACGAAATCGGGTCAGCAAATCTTGATCGCGCAGCTCG
>JABCZE010000292.1 GCA_013289785.1 Vulcanimicrobiota bacterium
TCGCCGACGAAGTTCAGACGGGCTTAGGGCGCTGCGGATATCGTTTTGCCTGCAATCGCGACGACGTCGTTCCCGACGTTATGACGCTGGCCAAGGGCCTTTCCGGCGGCGTCGTTCCGGTCGGCGCCTTTATCTCGCGTCCGAGCGTTTGGAACCGCGCGTTCGCCCACGCGCCGCTGCTGCACACCTCGACCTTCGGCGGCAGCGAGCTGGCGTGCGCGGCCGCGCTCGCGGCGATGGACGTGTTGGAAGACGAGGGCCTTGCGGATCTTGCCCGCCTTCGGGGAGAGCGGCTGCTCGACGGCGCGCGCGCGATCGCCGGCGAATATCCGCAGGTCGTTCGCGAGGTGCGCGGCCTCGGGTTGTTGGTCGGCGTAGAGCTGACGTATGAAGGTTACGGGGGCTGGATCATTCCCGAGATGCTCAAAGCGGGCGTAACCGCGGCTTGGACGCTCAATCAGCAGCGCGTCATTCGCCTCGAGCCGCCGCTGGTCGTCAGCGAACGCGAGATCGATCAGGCGCTGCAGGCGTTGCGCGGCGGCGTTGCTACCGCCTTTGCGAAACTGGGACAGCTGTAGCCCCTCCAGCGATGCCGTATGTCGAAAGCACGATCGTGATTGACGCGCCCGCCCAACTCGTCTACGAGCTGGCCAAAGATCAGGAACGATTTCCGCAGTTCATGCCCGACGTGGAGACCGTCACGATTCTGGAACGGCGCCCCGACGGCGCGATCTCGCGCTGGAAGACCCTCGTCGAAGAAGCGCCGATCGAGTGGACGGAGGAGGATCGTTTCGACGACGTCGCGCTGCGCATCGACTACGCGCTGTTGGAAGGCGATCTCGACAAATTCGAAGGCGCGTGGACGTTCGAGCACCGCGACGGCCGGACGCACGTCGTCCTCGGCGTCGATTTTGATTTCGGCGTTCCGACGCTCGCCGAGCTTATCGGGCCGACGTTGGAAAAGAAGGTGCGCGAAAACAGCGAGATGATGCTCGCGGCACTCAAACGCCAAGCCGAGCAACGGAACCAATGAATAAGTTTTGCTTCGTCATTCACCCGCTGTCGCTCGAAGACATCGCACGCTACGAGCCCGGCGCGAAGGGTAAAGGCGAACCGATACTGCGGAAAATCATGGAGTGGATGCCGCCCTACGCGGCGGTCCACGTGACCGGCGTTCGCACGCCCGACGGCCGCGAAACCGAAGGCTGGTTCGTTGCCGCCACGCTCTTGCCGGAGCAGATCGTGGAGTTTCCCCGCGAGAAGGTGTACGAACGCGTGTTGGGCGCGATCGAGATCGGCGCGCAGCTGGGAGCGCAAATCGCCGGCCTTGGCGCCTTCACCGGCGTGGTCGGCGACGGCGGCATCACGATCAACGCGCGTTCGCCGATCCCGGTCACGACGGGTAACTCGCTGACGATCGCGGCCGGCGTCGCGAGCCTGTTCCGGGGCGCGGCCGAACTCGGCATCGATTCGCGTTCGTGCACGGCGACGGTCGTCGGCGCGACCGGTTCCATCGGGGCCGCCTGCGTGCATCTGATCGCGCCGAAGGTCGAGCGCATCATTCTCGTGGCGCGTAACGAAACGCGGTTGCGCAAGTTCCACGAGCAGATCGTCGGCGAACTGCCGTGCCCCAGCGAGTACACGACCGACATTGCAAGCGCGGTGCGGCGATCGCACCTCATTCTCACCGCGACCAGCTCGACGCAAGACGTTATCGAACCCGAAGATCTGCCAATCGGCGCGGTGGTTTGCGAACTGTCGCTGCCGCACGACGTCAGCCGGCGCGTCGCCGCCGAGCGGCCCGACGTGCTCGTGGTCGAAGGCGGCAACATGCGCGTGCCTGGACATCCGCGCTTCGAACGCGTCCGCGAGCCCGGAACGGAGTTCGATTTGAATCTGCCCGCGCGCACGGCGCTAGCCTGCATGAGCGAGACGATGATTCTGGCGCTCGAAGGACGGTTCGAGCCCTACACGCTCGGCCGCGGAATCAAGCTCGAGAAGGTGATCGAGATCGAGGCGATGGCGGCGCGCTGTGGTTTTGAGTTGGCCGACATGCGCGCCTTCGATGCGGCGATCACACCCGAGAAGCTCGCCGCCATCCGCTCAGCCGCCCTCGCTTGTCATCCTGAGCCTGTCGAAGGATGAAGAAGATTGTTTCGGTTTCGCTTGGTTCGAGCAGCCGGGATCATCGCGCCGAGGCCACGTTCCTTGGGGAAGCGTTCGACATCTCGCGCGTCGGGACCGACGGCAAGCTCGATGCGGCGATTGCGATGGTTCGCGAGCTCGACGGCCACGTCGACGCGATCGGTTTGGGAGGGATTGACGTCTATCTTTACGCCGGCCGCCACCGTTACGCCCTTCGCGACGGCCTGCGGTTGCTCGAAGCCGCGAAGGTCACGCCGATCGTCGACGGCAGCGGCTTGAAGAACACGTTGGAGCGCCAGGCCGTCGGTTTTATGCAGAGCGATCTCGGGATCGACTTACGCGGGAAGCGCGTCCTGATGGTGAGCGCGCTCGATCGCTTCGGGATGGCGCAGGCGTTCGTGGACGCCGGCGCCGACGTGCTCTTCGGCGACTTTATCTTCGCGCTCGACAAGGACATGCCGGTGCGCGGTCTTGCGGAGTTTGAAGAACTTGCCGAAAAGTATCTGCCCGACGCGTGCAAGCTCCCGTTTCAATTCTTCTATCCGACCGGGAAGAAGCAAGAAAAGCCGCCGGAGCCAAAGTATCCGCACTACTACGAGCAGGCCGAAATTATCGCCGGGGATTTTCACTTCATGCGTCAGTTCATGCCGGACCGGCTCGACGGAAAGATCGTTCTAACGAACACCGTGACGGCGGGCAACGTCGAAGATCTGGCCGCGCGCGGCGTCGAGATGCTAATTACCAGCACCCCCGAAATCGCGGGGCGATCGTTCGGAACCAACGTCCTGGAAGCGGCGCTCTTAGCGTTGCTCGGAAAGAAGTGGAGCGAGGTCGTGCCCGCCGACTACGAACGGCTCCTGCGCGAACTTCGCCTGGAGCCTCGCGTCGTGAGGTTGTCCTAGCGCCCCTGCCGGGCCACGCCGGCAGAGAAGGCCTTCCAGCGAGCCGCTGAGAACAAACCGCGCCAGCGTTCGCAAGGACGCACAGAAAGCTATGGGCTCCGGGCTGCGGAGCCCCGTGAGGTTCTAGGTTGAACGACAAAGAGATC
>JABCZE010000293.1 GCA_013289785.1 Vulcanimicrobiota bacterium
GAGCATGACCGCGAGCGCGCCGGCTTGGCGCGTCGTTGGGTAGAGCCGAATACGCTCGATGCGTTTCACGACTGCGAGCATAACCCGCCTCAGTGTCAAATGCCTGGCACAGACAGCTTGTCAAATTGCTGATCGCTGCGCCGCTTACGCTTCGCATGGCACCTCGATCCGCAGTCATTGGATCGCCGGACCTTTGCGACGGCGTGGTTCACATCGCGTTCAATAGTGGGTGGTTAGCGCAAAAAAGGCCGCTGGTAAGCGGTCCCCTAGTCCGAGCCGGCCATGAGTCTATTTTGCTTTCGATCTAGTCGACGGGCGGCGAATTGTACGAAGTACATCGGCCGCCCGGCAACGTCGACCGGGACGAAATCAGCCTGCCGAGCCGATCTTAAACATCTTGGTACCGCAGACCGGGCACTTGCCTTCGGTTGCGGGTCGTCCGTTTTTCATTGTGATCTGGACCGCGTCTTTGATCTCGCGCTTGGCCTTGCACTTGACGCAATACGCTTCTGCTGCCAACTGAGCTACCTCCGTGGGCCCGCCTATTCCGTTGGGCGCTCCACATTCCCCCCGCTCGTTGCCGATCCGCCTCCTCGCGTGATGGAGAGCGATATGCGAGAGCCGACCTTCGAAAGCCGCGAACGGATCGAAGCCGCGCGCGCCGGACGGACCTTCGAGGCCGCCGCGCCTGGTCTCTGGTGCGCCGGCAGCCTGGAGGGCTTGGCCCTCCCATGCGTCGCGATCGTCGGGACCCGAGCGGCTACGGCATACGGGCGGCAGCTCGCTCACCGGTTTGCCGCCGACCTGGGCCGGGCCGGCTGCTGCATCGTCTCCGGGCTGGCGTTGGGGATCGATGCCGCAGCTCACGAGGGAGCCCTCGAGGCCGGAGCGCCCACGGTTGGGGTCCTCGGGAGCGGGCACTCCTGCTTCTTTCCGCCGCGTAACCTGAGCCTCGCTGAGCAAATTCTCGCCGCCGGAGGTGCCGTTCTTTCGCCCTATCCACCCGGCCAGAAGGCGTGGCCGTCGCAGTTCTTGGAGCGCAACGGCATCGTAGCCGCCCTCGCGGACGCCGTCCTGGTGGTGGAGGCGCCGGCGCGCAGCGGTGCCCTCAACACGGCCGGCTGGGCGGCCGGCCGCATCCCGGTGCTCGCAGTGCCGGGCGACGTCGACCGCAAGCACGTCGCGGGCTGCCTGGCGCTGATCCGCGACGGCGCGACGCTCGCGCGTGGCCCAGGAGACGTTCTGGAGGCGCTCGGGCGCCTCAACGTCCTTCCTGCGTTGCGCGCCGCTCAGCAGCCACGCGATGCGGCAAGCGCGGCGGTCCTGCAGGCACTCGAGAGCGGTCCACTGGACTTCGATCGAATCGTCGCCGAGAGCGGTACCTCCGCATCGGCGGCACTCGCCGCACTCTCGTGCCTGGAACTGGAGGGTGCGATCGAATCGCGGGGGGCCACGAGTTACGCGCGGGTCGGAGTTCTACCGGGCGGCGAAGAGCAGGCGCAATGAGAGTCGACGATGCGCTGCGCTCCTTCGCCGACGCGACGGCCGCCGCCGCGACGCAGCAGTACCCCGAGGCCTCGCCGCAGGTCACGTTCGAGGCGCCTCGCCGCCCCGAGTTTGGCGACTTTGCTTCCAATGTCGCCTTTTCGCTCGCCAAAGTTGCCCGGCGGTCGCCGCAAGAGGTCGCGAAACTGCTCGCCGCGGAGGCTTTGCGCAACGCGCCTGAGCTGGCCGAAGTTTTCCAGGAGATCGAGCCCGTCGCGGGATTCATCAACCTGCGCCTCGCCCCGAAAGTGTGGCACGAGGAACTCTCGCGCATTTTGAGCGACGACGAGAACTTCGGAAGGACGCCGCCGCATGGTTCGCGCGTCTCGCTGGAGTTCGGCAGCGCAAATCCAACGGGACCGCTGGTCGTCGTGCAGGGACGCTCGATGTCGATCGGCGCGACGCTGGCCAACGCCATGCGCTTTTGCGGCTACGAAGTCTTCGTCGAATGGATCATCAACGATGCCGGCGGCCAACTCGACGCGCTGGGCCGTTCGGTCTACGCCCGGTACCGCCAATCGTTTGACCCGGGATTTCCGCTGCCCGAGAACGGCTATCCAGGCGAGTACCTGATCCCGATTGCGCTGCGCATTCGCGAACGCGATGGCCAACGGTGGGTCGGCGCAGCGGAAACGGAATGGCTGCCGTACTTCTCGACCGCCGGCCGCGACGAACTGGTCGCCGAGCAACGGCAGACGGCCCGCCGATTCGGCGTGGAGTACGACCACTGGCAGAGCGAGCGCGAACTGCACGAGTCCGGCCAAGTCACCGAGGGCATCGAGCACCTTCGAAAGCTCGGTCTAACCTACGAAGCCGACGGCGCGCTGTTCTTTCGTGCAATGCAGTTTGGCGACGACAAAGATCGCGTGTTGCTGCGCAGCGACGGACGCCCGACCTATTTCTGTATGGACGTGGCCTACCATTACCAGAAGCTCAAAGCCAACGACCGCGTCGTCGACATTCTCGGACCCGATCACCATGGCTACATCGAACGCATCAAGGGCATCTCGGCTGCGCTGGGATATCCGGGACGGCTCGATGTGATCATCGCCCAACAAGTGGCGCTCATGCGCGGAAACGAACAGGTCGCGATGAGCAAGCGCGCCGGCGAAATCGTAACGCTGGACGAGATCCTCGACGAGGTCGGCGTCGACGCGGCGCGCTTCTTCTTCATCATGCTTGCAGTCGAGTCGCCGCTCACGTTCGATTTGCAGCTCGCCGTCGAGAAAGACAGCGAGAACCCGGTTTACTACGTTCAATACAGCCACGCACGGATTGCCTCGGTTTTACGCAACGCGCTGGCCGGCGACGTTGCCGCCGCGCGCAGCGCCTCGTTCGAGCCGTTGGCGCATCCCGCCGAACTCTCGCTGATCCGCCGGCTCGCCGAGTTCCCGAACGTCGTTCGCGGCGTCGTCGAACGGCTGGCGCCTCATCGCCTGGCTCGCTACGCGCGCGACGTCGCGTCGGAGTTCCATCAGTTTTACACGGAATGCAAAATACTCACCGGCGAACGCGAGGTGCGGCTGGCGCGTCTGGCGCTCTGCTTGGCAGCGAAGAGCGTTCTCGCGCGCACGCTCTCGCTGGCGGGCGTCAGCGCACCGGACTCGATGTAGTTCGTGTCGGGATTGCCGGCCGGGCTCTGGCTGCT
>JABCZE010000294.1 GCA_013289785.1 Vulcanimicrobiota bacterium
ACGAAGAACAGCGACACTTCGACGACCGACGCTTCTAGTGGCACCGACGCCCAGGGCCACACGACGAATACGACGATCAGCTGCACGAAGTCGATGTAGCTCGACAAGGGCCTTCGTCGCCGACGGTGGCCCTTTCTACTCCTTAGGCGCTAGACGATGTCGTCGGGCTGGCCGTGATGCTCGTCCCACTGGTCGTCGCGGTTCGGGTTCGAAGTGTTCTCGCCGTATTTTTCCCGCTCGCGGCGCACCGCTTCGGCGGGATCGATCGGCTCGTCGCGCCGCGATGCAACGTCGGGAGCGATCGTCTCCTCGGCGCCCTGTAAACGTTCTCCGTCCATTAGCTCCCCACTTGATGCAAGAAGAAGTGCATTCCTATCATATGTGTTCGGTCGCCCAGCAAAAATCGCCGCTGCGTTCGGCCACGGCGCGGTCGACCAAGCGGCGCCCGTCGGAGCGCAGCGGCACCATCATCAGGATCGAGCGCTTTCGTTTGCGCGTCGTGCCTTTAGGCAGCAGATCGCGGGAACCGGCGGGCGGCAACCACCCAACGATGCGGCGCAAGTCACCGGCTGCCGCACGCAGCAGCGCCGGGATCAGCGCAGCCGAGTCCTCGCCGGCGTGCCCGTATTCGTCAACAACATACGCATCGCGCCCTGGAACGCGCGCGCCCAGAACATAGGCGCGGACGCCGCGACCGCGGCGCACTACCAGGTTGAACTCATGGCCCGCAGCGTGCTCCGATCCGTGCTTGATTCGCATCGTAATCCAGCCCCAAACGGATTGACTGCGCTCGAAGCCATAGGAACGTGCTCGTTCGCACGACGTAAAGCAGCGCCGCACGCCGTTCCAATCTCCGGGCGCAAGCGCGGCCGGGCGCACGCGTTGTGCCGGCAACGAGCCCGCCCGTAGCGTCAGATCTCGCGAAGGCAGCTCCACAAACCCAAACGGTGTGTAAAACTGCGGTCGAATGTCGGAGAAGAGGTAGGCGAGCGCGTAGCCGGCCTTTCGCGCGCGGTCGAGTTCCGCCGCCAGCATCACGCTGGCATAACCGCGCCCGCGAAACTCAGCCGGCGTATAGACGGCGCCGAACCCGATCGCGTGCAGCTGCTGCTCGCCGTCGCGCACCGAACGTTCGTAGCGCTTGAACGACGCCAGCAGCGTAGCGCCGTCGAAGAGGCCGATCGTCCGATAGTGGCGGCGTCCGTAGCCGCTACGCGCGGTTTCCAGCGTCTGCTCTACGTACACGTCGAAGCTGCGCCGCCCCGCCCAAAGCGGCGCCGTCAGCGGCAGGACGTCGCGAGCGTAGACTTCCGGTGCGATCTCCCGCAGTTGCATTCGCCCGTTCAGCGCAGCTCTTCGAGCAGCTCGGGTGCGGTGATGCCGCGCGTCGGCGGGCCCCACGCCGTAACCAGCACGCTGCGGGACGCTCGTCGCAAGGCATAGTGGAGCGCGCGGCGCTCTCGCTCGTTGTATCGCTGCGCGGCTTTTGTGCGAAACATGTAGTAGCTGAACTTAGCCGTGCGGGCTGCCCGTGCGTCCCCCGCATTCTCCTTGGGAATCATCCCGAGTTTCGGGCTAAAGAGAAACGCGTCGGGCGCGTACCAAAGCGGAAAGGCGCCGGGACGAACGTTAGCGACGATCGCGTGCTCGAACTCGCGTCCGCGGGCCGCCTCGACGCTCATCAGCTGCACGAAGCCTGCCGCATCTCCGGCCGGCTCGCACGTTTCCAAATCGCTCTCCATTCGTCGCTGGGCATATTCGAGAACCTCGGCCGTCGTTGAGTCGGGCTTTTCGGCAAGAAATGCGCGCAACCGGTCGAGCAGCCGCTGTAAGACCGCCTGCTGGGCGAGCGCGCGCGCCGAATCGGGTTCGCCGTCGCGCGCCAAACCCTCGCGCCAAACTCGGCGCGCGAAAGCCTCGAACGGCCGCGTCTCCATGACCTCGACCCACTGCTCGCGCAACCGGCGAAATCGCTGGACTCGCGCCGCAGCGTCCGCGCCGAGCGCGGCGTCTTGCTCCCCGCGAATTACATTCCAGCCGAGGCGCAGGTCGCGCTTGGGATTCCAGCGGCTGGCGCGCGTGGTCGGCGCCGGTTCGTCGTCGAAGGCGAAGAGCGGCCGCTGAGGATCGAGCGGTTCGCCGCAGAGCGTGGCGAGCGATGCGTCCGATAGCCCGACGGCCGGTCCGGAAAGCGTTCGTAAGAGCCATTCGTGATGAAACGGGTCGTACACGTTCCACAAGAGCGCCAGGGCATCGCAGACCCGCCGGTCCGCAAAGAGGTTGACGTCACCGGAGATCACGACGGGAACGTTGGCGTCGAGCAGCGCTCTTTCGTAGATCTCGACGTCGTGCACGGAACGAAAGAGCACGGCGATCCGCGATGCGCTCACGCCCTGCGCGATCCACTCGCCCACCCGCTCTGCGACGAACGCCGCTTCCTCCAGCGCGGTCTTTGGCCTGTACACGTCGATCTGCGGCGCCCGGTGCGCCACGCGGAGCTTAACGCGCGAGCCGGCTTGCGCAAAGGTCAGCTCGGGCTGGGTTCGGCGTACCATCGAAACCGCCGAGGCCGGATCTCCGCACAGCGTTACGCCGGCCAAGGCCTCCCCGAAGATCGCGCGTAGCAGTTGAACTTGCGCGTCGGTTAGCTCCTGCGCGTCGTCGACGAACGCGAGCTGGTGCCGCTCGCGCAACTGCGCGGCGAAAGCGCCGTCTTCAAGCAGGACGCGCGTTGCGGCGACAATTGCGTCGCGTCCGGTCATGCGCCCGCTCGCGTTGACGAGCTGCACGTAGTGCTCGTATAGCTTCCCGACGATCTTGGCGAGGTCCACCTCGCGACGATACTGCCGGCCTAGCTCGGGCGGAGTAACGTCGAGCGAGTCGTGAAACGTGTTCTTGGTGGCGATTAGCAGCGACGGATCGCTAAAATTCGGCGGATTGGCGTAAAACTCGGTTGCGCCACTGAGCGCCAGCGAGAGAAAGAGCGCCGGGTCCACGTTTGCATCGCCGAGTCGCCGAATCAAACGAAATGCCGCTGCGAGAAAGCGCTGCGGCGAGCGCAATCCGGGAACCTCCGGATCGAGCTGCGCGTCGGCGAACTCTACCCACTGCAGGCCGAAGAGCGGCGCGCACGTCCGCGCAAAGAGCAGCTCCGCCTCGACGTCGTCAACGAGCGTGATTTC
>JABCZE010000295.1 GCA_013289785.1 Vulcanimicrobiota bacterium
TTCGACTTCCTCTCCAACCTTTACCTGACCGCGCTCGACGCGACCCGTCCCGACCGTACCGCGTCCGGTAATCGTGAAGACGTCTTCTACCGGCATCAAGAACGGCTTATCGACCTGACGCTCCGGCTGCGGAATGTAGTCGTCGATGGTGTCCATCAGCTTGAAGATCTGATCGGCGTCGGCGTCGCCCTTCCGTCCGCTTGAGTTCAGCGCCTTGAGCGCCGAGCCGCGAATGATCGGGGTGTCGTCGCCTGGGAAATCGTACTGCGACAGCAGCTCGCGGATCTCCAGCTCGACCAGCTCGAGCAGCTCTTCGTCGTCGACCATGTCAACCTTATTCAGGAAGACGACGATCCGTGGAACGCCGACTTGGCGCATGAGCAAAATGTGTTCGCGCGTCTGCGGCATCGGGCCGTCGGTTGCAGCAACAACGAGCACCGCGCCGTCCATCTGCGCGGCGCCGGTAATCATGTTCTTGATGTAGTCGGCATGGCCCGGACAGTCGACGTGCGCGTAGTGACGCTTGGCCGTTTCGTACTCTTGATGCGAGATGGCAATCGTAATCCCACGCTCTTTCTCTTCGGGAGCGTTGTCGATTTGATCGACGCCGACTTTCTGCGCCAGCCCTTCGGTCGAAAGGCAATGCATAATCGCAGCCGTCAACGTCGTCTTACCATGGTCGACGTGACCCGTCGTGCCGATATTCACATGCGGCTTATTCCGCTCGAACTTTTGTTTAGCCATCTCTTTCCTTTCACAGCGGGTTGCACTTCGCGCAACCCTTTGGCACTACGCGGCGCTTCCGGCACTTCGCGCCGGAAACCGCCGCTGCGTGCCCCCATGCCGACTACGCGGCATGGGTCCCCAAATTAGTGCACCGCTGGTTACGCAGTGCGCCGTTTCTCTAGAACACGGATCCAGGCGTATTGGATGCCGCTTTTTTCCGCTTTACGCGGTAAACGCCCCCGTTCCAGAGGGCGCCACGACCCGAATGGTATCAACCAAAACCTCTCAAGTCAACGCTCCGGCGAAGGCATTTAGGCTGGGGCCAACTTCTTCCCGACCGCCTTTGCCACGATCTCTTCTTCGACGGACTTCGGCGCCTTCTCGTAGTGCGAGAACTCCATCGTGTACGTCGCCCGCCCCTGCGTCGCCGAACGCATGTCGGTCGCGTAACCAAACATCTCGGAGAGCGGCACGTGAGCGGTAATCACCTGGGCACCGCCCGGCGCCTCTTCGGTGGCATGGATCGCGCCGCGCCGGCGGTTCAGGTCGCCGTTGATGGCACCCATGTACTCTTTCGGCGTCGTTACCTCGACCTTCATAATCGGTTCGAGCAAGATCGGCCCGGCCGCGCGGTTGGCCTCTTTCCAAGCCATCGAGGCGGCGATTTTAAAGGCCATTTCAGAGGAGTCGACCTCGTGGTAGGAACCGTCGAAGGCGACCGCTTTAAAATCCATCACGGGGAAACCGGCGAGCACGCCGCTTTGCGCCGACTCGCGAATGCCTTCCTGGACGGCCTTGCTGTACTCCTTAGGAACGGCGCCGCCGACGATCTTCCATTCGAAGACGAATCCCGTACCGGCCGGCTGTGGCTCCACGCGGATCCAAACATCGCCGTACTGTCCCTTGCCGCCGGACTGGCGGACGAAGCGGCCTTCCTTTTCGATCGTCTTGGTGATCGCTTCCTTATAGGCGACCTGCGGCTTGCCGACGTTGGCTTCGACCTTGAACTCGCGGCGCAAGCGATCGAGGATGATCTCGAGATGCAGTTCGCCCATGCCGGCGATAATCGTCTGCTGGGTCTCCTCGTCGGTGCGCATCCGGAAGGTCGGATCCTCTTGCGCCAGGCGAGTGAGCGCCAAGCCAAGCTTATCCTGATCGGCCTTGCTCTTGGGCTCGATCGCCTGATGAATGACCGGCTCGGGGAAAGTAATCGATTCCAGCGCGATCGGCGAACGTTCGTCGCAGAGCGTGTCGCCGGTCCGGGTGTCGGAGAGCCCGACCGCCGCGGCGATGTCGCCCGCGCCGATGGAGTCGATGTCCTCGCGATGGTTCGCGTGCATCCGCAGGATGCGCCCAATGCGTTCCTTGCGGCCCGAGCGCGAGTTGAGCACGTAGCTGCCCTTGTTCAGCACGCCGGAATAGACGCGGAAGTAGGTGAGATTCCCGTAGGGATCCGTCGCGATCTTGAACGCCAGTGCGCAGAAGGGTTCGGCGTCGTCGGCCTTGCGACTGATTTCGTCGCCGGTTTTCGGGACTTTGCCGACGATTTGCTTGGCCTCCAGCGGCGAGGGCATGTATTCGACGACCGCGTCGAGCAGCGGCTGAATTCCCTTGTTCTTAAACGCCGAGCCGCAGAGCATCGGGAGAACCGTGCCCGCGATCGTCGCCTTACGCAACGCCGTCTTCATTCGGTCGATCGGCAGTTCTTTGCCGTCGAAAAACATCTCGAGAAGCTCGTCGTCTTGTTCGGCGATGGCCTCAACCAGGTGCTGGCGCCACTCCATCGCTAGCTCGCGCAGCTCGCCGTCCACGTCTTCGTGCTCCGCAATGGTCGAGCCGAGGTCGTCGGTGTAGACCGTCTTCTTCATCGTAAAGAGGTCGACGATGCCTTTGAACTTGTCTTCGGCGCCGATCGGCACTTGAATCGGAACGACGCGCGCGCCAAGACGTTCGCGAATCTTGTCGACGACGTTGAAGAAGTCGGCGCCGACCCGGTCCATCTTGTTGACGAAAACGATCCGCGGAACCTTATATTTGTTGGCTTGGCGCCAGACGGTCTCCGACTGCGGCTGCACGGCAGCCACGGAGTCGAAGAGCGCTACCAAGCCATCGAGGACGCGCAGCGACCGTTCGACTTCAACGGTGAAGTCCACGTGCCCAGGCGTGTCGATGATGTTGATGCGCGTGTCGCGCCACGTGGTCGCGGTTGCCGCCGAAGTAATCGTAATGCCGCGCTCCTGCTCCTGAACCATCCAGTCCATCGTCGCGGCGCCGTCGTGCACTTCGCCCATCTTGTGCACGCGCCCGGTGAAGAAAAGGATGCGTTCGGTACAGGTCGTTTTGCCGGCATCGATGTGCGCGGCAATGCCGATATTCCTCGTGCGTTCGAGCGGATATTCCCTTGTAGCCATGGTCTTTTTATCTAGTAGAGTGGTTAC
>JABCZE010000296.1 GCA_013289785.1 Vulcanimicrobiota bacterium
CGTCGTGCCGCTGCTGGTGCTGGCGCTGCCGGTGCTCGATACGGCGGCCGCAATCGTGCGCCGAGCGAGCAGCGGCAAACGCATCACCGAGGCCGACCGCGGTCATTTTCACCATCAATTGATCTTCCGCTTCGGCCTCAACGTGCGCCAGGCGGTGCTGGTTTTGTACGCCGTCTGCTTGGCTTTGGGCGCGGTGGCGCTTTTCTTTTCCGGCGAGTTCACCCACGTCTTCCGGCACGTAACCTAGCCGATGCGCGAACGGCTGTCGGTGATGAGCGTGTTCGGGACGCGCCCGGATACGATCAAGATGGCGCCCGTCGTACGCGCGTTGCAATCCCACCCGGATATCGCTGCAAGCGTTTGCGTTACCGCTCAGCACCGCCAAATGCTCGACGACCTGCTCGAGTTCTTCGCGATCGTACCCGACTACGATCTCAACGTCATGAGCGAGGATCAAAGCCTCACGGAGATCACGACGCGGGTTCTGATCGGAATGGAGCCCGTGCTGCGCGAAGCGCGTCCCGACGTCGTGCTGGTTCACGGCGACACGGCGACGAGCACGGCTGCGGCGCTCGCCGCTTTCTATCAACGAACTCCGGTAGGGCACGTCGAGGCCGGGCTGCGCACCAGCAATCGCTGGATGCCGTATCCCGAAGAGATGAACCGCCGTTTGACGGCGACCCTTGCGAGCTACCATTTCGCGCCAACGCTGTTGGCTCGAGAGCACCTGCTGGCCGAGAACGTCGCGGTCGCGGACGTCGTCGTGACCGGAAACACGGTGATCGACGCGTTTCTCGAAACGGCCGCTCGCGACGATCTGCCCATCCCTCCGCGTTGGGCCCAGCTCGACGAAAAAAGGCCGGCAATCGTCGTGACCGCCCACCGCCGCGAGAACCACGAACACATGCGGGAGATCTGCGAGGCGCTGCGCGCAATCGCAGAACTTCCCTCGAAGCCTCAGCTCTATTGGCCGGTGCATCCGTCGCCGCGCGTCGCACCGGTCGCGCACGAAATCCTCGGCGGGATGCCTGGGGTCGAATTGGTCGACCCGATCGACTACGCGCAGATGGTCGCCGCCGTACGAGGGTCGGCGTTCGTTCTTACCGACTCGGGCGGTCTGCAAGAGGAGGCGCCGTGCATCGGCAAACCGGTGCTCGTAATGCGCGAGGAGACCGAACGCCCCGAAGGTTTGGCTGCGGGAACGCTCGAGCTCGTCGGTCACGACCGGGAGCGCATCGTTCGCGCCGCGCGCCGGCTGCTCGAGGATCGCGCCGCCTACGCGGCAATGGCTCAGGCGCGCAATCCGTACGGCGACGGCCGCGCGGCCTCGCGAATCGTGGGGTGGCTGGTGGCGCGCATGCGTGGCGGCGAGTACCCGGAGCCTTTCGAAGCGCAGGCCGTCGCCGCTCACCCCTCGTGAAGGCCGCTCTGCCGGTGCTCTTTGCCGGCGGGAGTTTTGCCGGCGCCGCGATACTCGGGCTGCTCGTCGGAGTCGCGGCGGCCCAGCGATTGGGCGCACCCCTGCTTGCTCCGGCCGGTTTGACCCTCGGCTTGCTCGCCGGAGGCTACGGGGCGTTCCGGTTGCTGGCGAAATCCATGGAATAATGCCGGCGACCGGCGGCGAGAAGGATATGGCTCTTGCGGCTTACTACCGTCTCAAACGGGGCGTGGCCGCCGGATCGCTCGGGGTTGCTGCGGTCGTTGCGCTGTTGCTGGTTCCCTTCGCCTGGTATGCGGGTCTCGCGCTTTTTATCGGAACCGTATGCGGGATAGCCAACATGCTGGCCATAATGCGGGGGAGCGAGCGGCTGTTGGAAACGCGCAGCACCGTCTTCTTTGGGTTAAGTAGTTTACTGCGGTTGGCGGGCTTTAGTATAGTAGCCGCGGCGCTCGCGGTCCGCGGACCCTGGTGGTCGCTCGGGCCATTTCTTGCCGGTTTCTTTATTCCACTCGCCGCTTACGCCTGGGGCGCGTTGCGAGTCTTTCGACGGAAGCCTTAACGGATCAAATATCGGTGCACGAACAGATCGGCGAACACCACCTTTGGCAGCTTCCGGTCCTCGGACCGGTGCATGCCGATACCATTGTGACGACCTGGCTCGTCATGATCGTGGCTTTGCTATTCCTGGGCTGGATCGGCGCCAGCTATCGCTCGCCCTACGTTACGAAGCGCCAAGCCGTGCTCGAGGCCGTCTTCAACTACATCGCCGATCTGGTCACCAGCGTCCTCGGAGAGGGCGGCGAGCCGTTCGTTCCGTTTTTCGTCGCGCTCTTTATCTTTATTTTCTTGCTCAACCAGTTCGGCATCATACCCCTCAAGGAGTTCGGCTTGCCGTTTGGAGGCTCGCCGACCGCCGATCTCAATACGGTCGTTCCCTTGGCGCTCCTGGTCTTTTGCATGATCCAGGTTGCGGCATTCCGCAAAAAGGGCTTCGGGTACCTGGGGCACGTCTTCAAGCCGTTTGCGGCGCTCGCTCCCATCAACGTTCTCGACGAGATCCTTCGTCCGATAACGCTGGCGGCACGGCTCTTCTTCAATATCTTCGTCGGCGAGTTGCTCTTCATCATCGTCACGTCGATCATCCTCGCTCGAATAAAGATCGGGGCCTTCAATCTCTCGTTCGGCGTGGCCGTCGTGCCGTTTTTGATCCAGTTTTTCAACTTTTTCGTTGGAACGATCCAAGCTTTCGTTTTTACGCTGCTGGCAATCGTCTATCTGTCGCTGGCGCTTGCCGACGAACATTAGAAAGGAACGTCCTTGAATCCAGAAGCATTAATCGCAGCCGCAGCGCTGATCTGTTTCGGCATCATCATCTCCGGCGTGGCATTCGGCTCGGCCGTGGGTGACGGCACCGTCGCCGCAAAGGCGGTCGAATCGATCTCGCGCCAGCCCGAGGCGCGGCCCAATATTTTCCTGTTCATGTTCTTGGGCGTCGGCGTCCTCGAAGCCGTGCCGTTCATCGCCATCGCGCTCTCGTTCTACATCTTGCTCGTGGTCGCAAAGGTTCCGGCGATCGTCGGCGCTTTGGTGAAGTAGGGTCACGTGTCGTTCTTGTCGATCGACTGGCAGGACGTGGTCGTGCAGTTAATCAACTTCGCGATCTTTTTCGCGGTGCTGAACGTCATCTTCTTACGACCCGTCTCGGCGGCCATTCGGCGGCGG
>JABCZE010000297.1 GCA_013289785.1 Vulcanimicrobiota bacterium
GCAAGTCTCCGAAAGTGGCGACCTCGCAAACTGGATGATCCCCGGAAAGATGGTCAAGGGGATGGGCGGTGCGATGGATCTGGTTCACGGCGCGAAGCGCGTGATCGTCATGATGGAACACGTTGCCAAGGGCAACGTTCACAAGATCGTTCGAACCTGTTCGTTGCCGCTCACCGGCAGGCGAGTCGTCAACCGAATCATCACCGACCTTGGAACGATCGATATTGGCGCCGGCGGACTGATCCTGCGCGAACTGGCTCCCGGCGTCACCGTTGAGGAAATTCAAGCCGCGACCGAACCGCAGTTGCAGGTTCCGGTCGCGCCGATGGTCATGGAAATCTCCGGCGCTTAGGTTTGCGCAGCGCTTGGCTGCTAAGGACCGGCCAGGAAGCATCCGATAAAAGAAGTACGCCAGTACGCCGTCGAGGCGTTAACGGTGCCCAACGCCGGGTTAAGATTGAACTTCTTGGAGGGCCCCGGTATTGCAAGCTGGCGCCCGGAGTGCCATTATGTAGGCCGGGGAGATAGGAGGTCGGGATGCGCCTTATTGTCAGGCGGCGTTCTTCGTACTCTAGTCACCTTGCTAGACGAGCGAGGGTCTAAACATGTTTCGTTCCTGGAAATCTGCCATCGGCCGTGCCGGTGAGATGCTCAACGACGAGTCTACTTACAACGAGAAAAGCTCCGTGCAAGGGGAAGCCGGCCGCGATTCCTCGCCTTTGGGGAGATTGCTCGACGACCTGAAAGCGTCCGAAGCCAGGCGCAACGGACAGCTTCCCGTAGCGCCCGAAACGGCGCCGGTAACGACCGCGGAAGTAACAGCGGCGCCGGCAACGGTGCCTCAGGCGGCGCCGGTAACGGTGCCTCAATCAGCGCCGGTAACGGTGCCTCAAGCAGCGCCGGCAACGGTGCCTCAAGCAGCGCCGGCAACGGCGTCCCCAACAGCGAAGGTGGAGACCGCAATGCCCAATGATGTTCAGCCCACGCCCGCAGCGAGTAACGGCGCACTCAACGGCGCACTCGATGGAGCGCAACGGCTGATCGCCGAGCAGCGCAAAGCTGCCGAAGCGTTACTTTCAGAAGTCTGCGCGCTCGAAGAGCGGCTCAAGGGCGAAGCGAAAGCGGCGCAAGCCGCGCAAGCATTTGCTGCGGCCAACGAAAAGGCTAAAGCGGCCGTACTGCTGGAGCAGCAGGCCAAAGAACTGGCCGCAACCGCTTCGGAAGGTTATCGTGCTTTGGTGACGGAGCGCAAAAACGCCGAGACGAAGATCGCGGACTTGAAGCAGCAGCTAAGCGCGCTCGAAGCTCGAGCGAAGGAATGTGCGGGCGAGGAGGTCGTCGCCGAACGTAAAGCCGGCGAGGCCAAGGAACGCATCGTTGCCTGTCAATCTGCATCCGTAGCAGCACAGAAGGAAGCCAAAGCGGCCGAAGAACACGCGGCGGCTTTAGAGAAAGAACTGCCGGAATCGCAAAATCTCGCCGGAATCAGCGAAGTTCAATCGCTCGCGGCTCGGATCGCAGAGCAGGCTTCTGCACTAACCCCCAGCTAGATTACGTCACGCCGATAATCCGGCGAACTGAGTCCGATACAGTCGGGAATAGAGGCCGCCACGCGCAAGCAACGTTGCGTGGCGGCCCGACTCTACGATGCGGCCGCGATCGACGACGAAGATGACGTCGGCGGTCAGAACGGTGGAAAGCCGGTGGGCGATCACGAGGCTGGTGCGCCCTTTCATAACCACGTCCAGCGCCTTTTGAATCGCGGCTTCGTTCTCGTAGTCCAGCGAACTGGTGGCCTCATCGAGAATAAGAATTCGCGGATCCTTGAGCAGCACGCGCGCGATCGCCAAGCGTTGTCGCTCACCCCCGGAAAGCTTGTGACCGCGCTCGCCGACGACCGTCGCATACTTGTCGGGTAGGTCGTCGATGAACTCGGCGATGTTGGCGGCACGCGCGGAAGCCACGAGCTCGGCATCGGTCGCGTCGGGCTTGCCGTAGCGGAGATTGTTTGCGATGCTGTCGTGAAACAGATACGTTTCCTGCGTAACGATGCCGATGTCGCGCCGCAGCGAGTCGAGCGTGACCGTGCGTAAATCGTGTCCATCGATCAGCACGCGGCCGCCTTGAGGATCGTAGAAGCGCGGGACGAGCTGGGTGATCGTCGTCTTGCCCGCGCCGGACGGCCCGACGAATGCGGCGACTTCCCCCGGCCGCACGTGGAAGGAGATGTCGTCGAGGACTTCGCGCGCTCCCTCGTATGAAAATACCACGTTCTCGAAGGCGATCTCGCCGTTGACTTCGGGCAGGGCGATCGCTCCGGGTGGATCGTACTCCTCCGTAGTCATATCGAGGTATTCGAAGATTCGTTCGAAAACCGCGAGCGCGCTGACGATCTGTATCTGAATCCCCGCGAGCGAGGCGGCGGAGCCGTACAGCCGGCCCCCAATGAACGAGACGAATGCCACGATCACGCCGACCGGTAACGCCGTCGCGATCGCAAGCCAGCCTCCGCCGAACCAGACTAGGGCGGGCCCGACGACGACCATTGCCGTAACCGATGCGATGAACCAGCGGCCGACCATCGCCAGGTCGACCTCGAGCTGCATTAGCCGCGTGCCGACGGTATAGAAACGAGCGCGCTCGTAGGCTTCGCGCGCGAACGATTTGATCAGCGTGATGCCGGAGATCGAGAGCGTCTCCTGAGTGATCGACTCGATTTCATCGCGCTTCTCGCGAGTCTTTTTGCGGATCGCGTACATTCGTCGCCCAACCGGGCCGAGCGGAAGGATCATCAGTGGGACGATGACGATCGAGATCAGCGCCAGACGCCAGTTCCAGACGAACATCGCCACGAGCGTGGTCGCGATCACCACGACGTTCGTCACGATCGTTGTCAGCGTTCCGGTCACGACGTTGTCGACGTTGTCGACGTCGCTGCTGACGCGGTTCATGATTTCGCCGGTCTTCGTTCCGGTGAAGAAGTTCAGAGGCATGCGATGGAGATGCGCGACCAGGCTCGTGCGGATGTCGCGCATGATGCCTTCGCCGACGACCGAGTTGAGATAGCCTTGCAGCACTCCGATTCCGGCCGCGATCAACGCCGACGAAAGGATGATCCCAACGTCGATTCCCAGCTCGGCGAGATTGTGGTG
>JABCZE010000298.1 GCA_013289785.1 Vulcanimicrobiota bacterium
TCCACAGTTATTCGGCGCAAAGCAGTCAATAGCCGCGACAATCATCTCATATAAAGGAGGAACTGTGCTACCGCCTGCTAGACTTCTCCTCAACTGGAAAACCCATTTGGAGGACAATCGTGAAGGCAGGCATTCCCGCCGCTCTATTCCTTAGCGGACTTTTCGTCTTTGCAGCCCCGAGTATGGCGCAGAATGCGGCGCTTGCGCAAAAAGTGCAGCAAGTGAGGCAGCTCATGGCAGCCAACCAGCAGCAGCTTTCGCACTACACCTGGCAGATGCAAGAAACGGTCAGCGTTAACGGCGACGTCAAGGAGCAGAACGTCTACCAGGTTCAACTTGGGCCGGACGGCCAGCAGGTACGAACGCTGGTCGCGCAACCCGTCGCTCCGTCGAGCGGCGGCCGGCAGCACGGCATCATCCACCGAGCCAAAGAAAACTTTAAGGCGTATGCGCAGCAAGTTGGCGCGCTCGCGAAGAGTTACTCGCCTTTGAGCGCGACGAAGGTTCAGCAGCTTTACGCGCGGGGTTCGGTTGCGGTCAAGGCCGCGGGAAGCCCCGGCTATTCAGCCATCTTGATTTCGAACTACCTCAAGGCGGGCGATTCAATCGTATTGACCCTACGCAACAACCCAAAGGCGCTGACTTCGGTCGACGTTACCTCGTATCTCGATCAGCCGTCCGATGGCGTAACGATGCAGGTTCGCTACGCGAGTCTGCCCGACGGCACGCGCTATGCCTCGACCACAACGGTGAACGGACAGAGTAAGAATCTTACGATCGTCGACCGGAGCACGAACTTCACCGCACGATAACGTGATATCATCAAATCCCTTTGTCTTAGTTCGCAGGAGGTAGCTCTATGTCCGCCGCGCAGTCCAACGGCGAAGCACTCGACCGCAGCGTCCTTCCCATTCCCGATCGTGCGTTTACCGGCGTCGCAAAGCGCACGCTCGCGGGTAGCGTGGCAGATTTTCCGATCCCCGTCCGAGCCCCCGACGGGGCGCCGAACATCCTTCTGATCCTCGTGGACGACGCCGGGTTCGGGAACCCGGCGACGTTCGGCGGCTCGAGCGCGAGCCCAGCACTCGAACGGCTCGCGCGAGATGGTCTTCGGTACAATCGTTTTCACGTAACCGCCCTCTGCTCGCCTACTCGCGCAGCGCTGCTCTCCGGCCGCAACCACCATGCGGTTGGATTTGGTTCGATTGCCGAATTTTGCGGCGGCTGGCCCGGATACAATGCAACGTGGCCCATGAGCGCCGCGTCGGTCGCGGAGATCTTGCGGAATAACGGCTATAACACGGCGGCTTTCGGAAAGTGGCACTTAACGCCCGACGACCAGCAGGGGCCGGCCGGGCCGTTCAATCGCTGGCCCAGCGGCCTTGGGTTCGATTATTTTTGGGGTTTCCTCGGCGGCGAAGCCAGCCAGTACGATACCGTCATTACCGAGAACAACACGGTGCTCGGACCGCCCCAAGACGAAGATTTCTACTTTCCCGATGCGATGGCGGATAAGGCGATCCAGTGGATTCACGGGCAGAAGTCTCAAGATCCCGATAAGCCGTTCTTCGTTTATTTCTCCACGGGCGCCAGTCACGCACCGCATCACGTAGCGGGCAAATGGGCCGACAAATATAAGGGGAAGTTCGATGCCGGCTGGGACGCACTGCGCGTTCAAACCTTCGAGCGGCAAAGGAAGCTCGGCGTGATTCCGGCCGATGCGCAGCTGACGCCGCGTAATGCGGCGATGCCCGCTTGGAACTCACTTACCGCGGCGGAAAAGGCACTCTACGCCCGCCAAATGGAAGTTTTCTGCGGCTACCAAGAAAACGCGGATTATAATATCGGGCGAGTCATCGCCTCCATCGAAGAGATCGGGATGCTCGACGACACGCTGGTTATCTATATTTACGGCGACAACGGTTCGAGCATGGAAGGCACGACCACGGGGTCCTTCAATGAGTTGACGGTGCTCAATGGGCTTCCGCTGACCGCCGAACAGCAACTAGATCTCGCCGAGGTTTACGGCGGCGCCGCCCGCTGGGGCGGACCAGGCAGTGCTCCGCACTTTTCCTGTGCGTGGGCTTGGGCCGGCAACACGCCGTTCCAGTGGGGTAAGCAGGTCGCTTCCCATTTTGGCGGGACGCGCGATCCGATGGTCATCTCCTGGCCGAAGCGAATTTCCGACAAGGGCGGCCTTCGTTCGCAGTTCACCCACGTAATCGACGTCGCTCCGACGATCCTCGAGCTCGTAGGCGTTCCGTTGCCCAAGCTCGTCAACGGGATCGAACAGGCGCCGATGCACGGCACGAGCTTTGCCTACACCCTCGACGATGCAACCGCCGCGGAGCGCCACACGCAGCAATACTTCGAGATTCTCGGCAATCGCGGGATGTATAAGGATGGCTGGATTGCGAGTTGTAAGCTCGATCGCATACCGTGGGCATTGGACCCCAAGGCCTTGGAGCAGTTTGCCCCCGGCGTCTGGGACCCGGAGAAGGACGTCTGGGAACTCTACAACACGCTGGAGGATTTCTCTCAGGCGAACGACCTGGCGCAGAAGTTTCCCGAGAAGCTCGCCGAGCTAAAGGCGCTCTTCTGGGAAGAGGCGGAGAAATATAACGTTACGCCTTTGCTCGGTGCGCTGGCCAGTTTCTTTGGCGTGCTGCCGCCGGGCGCCGGCAAGACGACGAAGTTCACGTTCTACTCGGGCGTCGAAAACATCGCCCCCGGAATGATTCCGCACCTTTACGGCACGTCGTACGCAATCGAGGCCGACATCGTCATTCCCAACGGCGGTGCGGAAGGCGCCATCGTTGCCAATGCCGACTTCCTCGGCGGTTTCTCGCTCTACGTGCAGCACGGAAAACTTCACCATACCTACAGTTTCTTGGGCGTCCCGACGACGCAAGGCCCGTCCCGCCCCGAACTCGTGAAGCTTTTGGAGAAACTTGGGGCCACCAATGCGCTTTTACGCGGGATCGCAAAGGGCTGGACGATCTCATCGCCCGAATCGCTGCCGGCCGGGAAGGTCGTCGTGCGATTCGAGTTCGCTGCGGACGCGCCGAAACCGGCGACCGGGGGTGCCACAAAACTGCTCGTCAACGGCAAGACCGTCGCCGAAGGAAGA
>JABCZE010000299.1 GCA_013289785.1 Vulcanimicrobiota bacterium
GATGCGCGAGGCGGCGGGGAGCGTCGAGCTACGCGTCTACCAGCCGGTAAAACCATGACCGACGGCCCCAAGATTCTCGACGAAGTACGTAAGCGGCGCACCTTTGCGATCATTTCGCACCCCGACGCCGGCAAGACGACGCTGACCGAGAAGCTGCTGCTCTACGGCGGCGCCATCCACGTTGCCGGACAGGTCTCCGCGCGCAAGCGGCAGCGCCAGGCGACCAGCGACTGGATGGCGCTCGAACGCGAGCGCGGCATCTCCATCACCTCAACCGTTCTGCAGTTTGAGTACGGCGGCCATACGCTCAACCTTCTCGATACGCCGGGTCACCAAGACTTTGGTGAGGATACCTATCGAACGCTGCTGGCGGCTGACAGCGCCGTGATGCTGATCGATGCGGCCAAGGGCGTCGAGCCGCAGACCAAAAAGCTCTTCGCGATTTGCGCCGAGCGCGGTATTCCACTCTTCACCTTCATGAACAAGCTCGATCGGCCGAGCCGCGATCCGCTCGAGCTGCTCGACGAGTTGGAAAGCGTGCTGGGCATCGGAGCCTTTCCGGTGAACTGGCCGCTGGGCAGCGGAGACGAGTTCAAGGGCGTCTACGACCGGCGTACGAAGGCCGTGCATCTTTTCGAGCGGGCGGCCCACGGCGCGACGCGCGCTACGGTGAACGTGACCGACGCTGCGGACCCAGCCCTGCGTGCGCTCGTCAACGAACACGTTTACGAACAGTTTCGTGAGGCGATCGAGCTGCTGGACGGTGCGGGAGAGCGGTTCGACGACGCCGCGATGCTGAACGGTTCGACGACGCCGGTTTTCTTTGGTAGCGCCGTTACGAACTTCGGCGTGCAGCTCTTTCTCGACGAGTTTATCGAGATGGCGCCGTCGCCGTCGGCGCGCGCCGGAGTCAACCCCGGCGATCCCGCGTTTACGGGCTTCGTCTTCAAGATTCAGGCGAACATGGATCCTCGCCATCGCGATCGGGTCGCGTTCGTGCGCGTCTGTTCCGGGGAGTTCGCGCGCGACATGACCGTGCGCAACGCTCGCACCGGCGACCAAGTGCGTCTTTCGAGGGCGATGCGGCTCTTTGCCGACGACCGCGAGTCGTTGGAGGTTGGGTATGCGGGCGACGTGGTCGGTTTGGTGAACCCCGGCGCTTTTGCAATCGGCGATACCCTCTACGAAGGCGCGCGCGTCACGTTCCCGCCGATCCCGGCCTTTGCGCCGGAACATTTCGCGTCGGTCCGCAGCATCGACGTGTCGGGCTACAAGTCGTTCGGTAAGGGCATCTCGCAACTGCGCGAGGAGGGTGCCGTACAGGTGTTTTATTCGTGGGGCACGCCGCGGATCGAGCCGATTCTCGGCGCGGTCGGCGAACTGCAGTTCGAGGTTGCAAAGTATCGCTTGGAGTCCGAATACGGCGTCAAAACGGTCGTTTCGACGCTGCCTTATTCCTTGGCGCTCTACGTCGACGGCGAACGCGAGCACTTGGCGAGTGCAAAGCTGCCGTCCAACGCGAAGCTCGTCGAAGATTGGAACGGCCGCGCGGCGGCACTTTTCGAAAACGAATGGAGCGTGCGGCTCGCGCGAGAATGGAATCCGCAACTGACGTTTACGAAGTTCTCCTCGGAGAGCGATACGGAGGCGTTGGCGTCGTGATCCTTCGCTTGTTGCTCGTCGCGGCCGCCGCCGGTTTGGCGGGCTGTTCGTTCCAAAATCAAAATGAACGCGAAGCGGATCGCATCACCCAGGCCGTCATCGACAACGATTTGAAGCCGGTGGAGAGCGACATCGCCAAAGGCATCTCGCTTACGCGGGTCAAGGTCGCCCAGTGGTCCGACCAGCTGGGCGCACAGGGAAAACTCCTTTCCCTCAAGGAGACGACCGTCCACTGCAACCCGGGGTGGCACTGTTTCGACGTGAAGTTCCAAAAGCACGACTACATCGAGCGCATGCGATTCGACGCGAACCATAAAGTCGTGGACTGGCAGTTTCACATGGTTATGAAATAGATCCCTTATGCTAACGAAGCAACTGGCGTTCGGCGATATCGAAACCGCCGCGCAGCGCCTGGCGGGCATCGCGCACCACACGCCCGTGCTGCATTCTTCGACGCTCGACGCGCGCGCGAACGCGACGCTCTTTCTTAAATGCGAGAACCTGCAGCGCATCGGTGCCTTTAAGTTTCGCGGCGCGTACAACTTTCTGGCATCGCTGCCTGAGGGGGTACGCGCACGTGGCGTCGTCGCGTTCTCCAGCGGCAATCACGCGCAGGGCGTCGCGCTGGCGGCGCGGCTCTTCGGCGTTCCGGCGACGATCGTAATGCCGACCGACGCGCCGGTGCTGAAGCTGGAGGCGACGCTCGGTTATGGCGCCGAGGTCGTGCCCTACGAGCGCGCGACCTCGCACCGCGAAGAGATCGCCGCGAACCTGGCCGCGGAGCGCGGCGCGACGTTGGTGCCGCCCTTCGACGACGAACGAATTGCAGCCGGCGCGGGAACCGCTGCGTTGGAACTGCTCGAAGCGATTGACGGCCTGGACGCGATCGTCGTTCCCGTCGGCGGCGGCGGCTTGATGTCGGGAACGGCGATCGCCGCGCACGGCATCGATTCGAAGATCGCGATCTATGGCGTCGAGCCCAGTGCAGGCGACGATTTTGCGCAGTCGCTACGCGCCGGCCGGCGGGTGACGATACCGGTACCAAAGACGATCGCCGATGGCTTGCAGACGACGGCGCCGGGCGAACTGACGTTTGCAATCGCGCGCGAGCACGTCGGCGGAATCGTCACGGTGAGCGACGACGAGCTATGCGATGCGATGCGCTTTGCCTTCGAGCGGATGAAGATCGTGATCGAGCCAAGCGGCGCGGCACCGCTCGCCGCACTCTTGCAGCACCGAATTCCGATGCTGCAAGGCAAACGAGTCGGCGTGATCGTCAGCGGCGGGAATATCGACCCGGCTCGCTACGGCGAGTTGATTACATCGCGGTCGACGGTTTAACGATGTCGCCGCAGGAAACGTACTTGCCGAGATTCGACGTGCTCTCGTGCACGTTGATGGCGTACTTCCCGGCGAGCAGCTGATCGATCGTCACGCCCTTGACGGTGGTCGTC
>JABCZE010000300.1 GCA_013289785.1 Vulcanimicrobiota bacterium
GGTGTTGACCGGCGAGTTCACGGCGCTGGGCGTCACCCGCGTGCTCGAAGCGATTCGCCAAGTCGATCCTTCGATTCGCTTTTATCAGGCGTCGAGCTCAGAGATGTTCGGCAAAGTCGTCGAGACGCCGCAGCGCGAGACGACGCCCTTCTATCCGCGCAGCCCCTACGGCGTCGCCAAGGCATACGGCCACTGGATCACGGTAAACTATCGCGAGTCGTACCGTTTGTTTGCGTGCAGCGGAATCTGTTTTAACCACGAGAGCGTTCCACCCGAGACTCCGTTGATCGTGCGGCGTAGAGACATCGTCGATGTTGTAGCGATTGGTGAGCTCCTTCACGTTCGTGAGAAGGGGCCGAGGACCCAAAGGTTTGATTTCGGCGAGGCTCTGGAGGTTTGGGACGGAGAATGCTTCGTTTCGGTAAGCGGCGGAACAGCGTACTTGCATCGGCCCATCGTCGAAAACAAAGGGGTCCGGCGCGTCGAAGCGCGTTGCGGAACGATCACGCTCACGGCCGATCACGTCATGTTTTTGTCCGACGGCGAATGCCCGGCGCGCGGAGTACTCTTCGGCGACAAGGTCTTACGAGCACAGCTTCCCGATCCGCCAAACTTTTCCACGCCCACGCGCGAGTTTGCTTGGCTGTTGGGGGCTTTCGTCGGCGACGGCAGCGCGTATGTCGAAAAGAACGGTCGCGTAAGTGCGAAGTTCACCAACTCCAACGAGCGGTTGCGCCAGGCGTTCTCAGAAGCATGGCGGCGACAAACTCTCGGTTCGACGAGATACTCTGCTACGTCGTCCGGGTTCGTACCCGGAAGGACTGTCGGAGCATTGGCGCTCGCTGGCGCGCCGCGCTTCGTCGAGTGGCTGCGTGACGAGTGTTATACCAAACACGGCGACAAGCGCGTGCCGAGGCTTATACTCAACGCCGGCAAAGAGGCATGGCTCGCTTTCCTTGAAGGCTATAACGATACCGACGGTCTGAAGGCTGGTAACGGGGCATATCGGTTCAAGAACTTCAAGACGAATTCGCCGACGCTTGCCATGGGGTTATGGTGGATGGCACGCGTGGCACTTGGACAAGAGTGCGTCCTGAACGTCGACGTCGGTCCTCCGGAGCGTCCCGGGCCGTTCTATTCGATCAACCTGCGGTCGCCGGATGCCCGCGGCATGGGTTCCCATCTGCGCACCGACTTACGCGTAATCAAGCGGATCACCGAGGTCCCGCATTATGACGGCTGGCTCTACGACCTCACGACCGAGACGGGGCGTTTTCACGCGGGGGTCGGGGAGCTCGTGATTCACAACTCGCCCCGCCGAGGCAAAGAGTTCGTGACGCGCAAGATCTCCGACGGTGTCGCGCGGATAAAACTTGGCCTGCGCTCGGAGCTGCGCCTCGGAAATCTCGACGCTCAGCGCGACTGGGGTTACGCCGGCGATTACGTGCGCGCGATGTGGCTGATGTTGCAGCAGCCGCGGGCGGAGGATTATGTGATCGCGACGGGACGCACGCACAGCGTACGGGACTTCGTTCGGATCGCCTTCGAAGCTGCGGGTCTCGGATCGTTCGAGCCCTACGTCGTAATGGATCCGCGCTTCGTTCGCCCGGCAGAGGTCGACATGTTGATCGGGGATGCGAGCAAGGCTCACCGCGAGCTGGGCTGGGAACCTAAAGTCGATTTCGAACAGCTGGTGGCGATGATGGTCGAGGCCGATATCGCCCGTCTCTCCGCGCGCACCGGCGCTTAGCGCTTGTCGTGCGGGCGCTGGTTACGGGAGCGAGCGGGTTTGTCGGTCGCTATCTCGTTAGCGCGTTGCGGCAGCAGGGCGACGAGGTCTTGGCTTGCGGCGGCCCACACGACGACGGAAGCGACTTTTTCCCGATCGATTTGGCCGACTCGCTTTCTCTGCGGGCCGCCCTGGAAGCCGCGCGCCCGAACGTCATCTTCCACCTCGCAGCGCAAACGTTCGTTCCGGAATCGCTGCGCTCGCCGATCGAAACCTTTGAAATCAACGCTCTGGGTAGTGCGCGCCTGGCCGAAGCGGTACGCGCGTACGACGCCGATCCGTCGCCGCGCATCGTGTTTGCCGGTTCGGCCGAAGTCTACGGCGTACGCGATGCAAACGAGTATCCGCTGCGCGAGAGTCTGGATCTGCGTCCGGCCAATCCGTACGGCGCAAGCAAAGCGGCCGCCGAGGCGTTCCTTTTATCCGGTGCGCGCAGCTTCGGACTCGACGTCGTGGTCGCGCGAGCCTTCAACCATATCGGGCCCAATCAAAGCGAGCGATTTGTCGTCGCGTCTTTTGCGGCGCAACTCGCTCGCATCGCCGGCGGCGGCGAGCCACAGATGTACGTGGGCGGCCTCAGCTCGGCTCGCGACTTCTTGGACGTTCGCGACGTCGTCGAGGCCTATCTGGCGCTCGCGCGCCGCGGCGAAGGCGCGCAAGTCTATAACGTATGCAGCGGTCGCGCCGTGACGATCCGCGACGTATTGCGCGAACTTATTTCGATCGCGCGCGTGCCGGTCGAAGTACGCGAAGATCCGCAGCGCCTGCGCGCCAGTGAGATTCCGCTCTCGGTCGGCAGCCCGGAGAAGCTAAGCAAGACAACCGGGTGGCAACCGAAGATTCCTCTCGACCGCTCGTTGCGCGACATCTACGCAGCGGCCCTCGCAACCGTGTCAACCTAACCTGGTGTCACGCTGAGCAACCTGTGTCATCCTGAGCGAAGTCGAAGGACGAAGGACGAAGGGACTAATAGTGCGCGCATTCATCTTTAAGAACCGCGGCCTGCTGCTGAGCCTGCCGGCCATCGCGCTGGCGGCTCGCGGAAAGCCGAGCTCGAGCAGCGTTGCGCTCGGCCTGCCGATTGCCATTGCCGGCGAGCTGATTCGCTGCTGGGCCGTCGGCTATTCCGGCGAAACCACGCGCAACGACGTGGTAACGGCGCGCAAGCTCGTGACCGCAGGCCCATACGCCTACACTCGCAACCCGCTCTATATCGGAAACTTCGTGACCGCCACGGGGTTCGCGATCGCGTTTACCGGTCGAAACTGCCCGTTCATGCGAACCGTGCTGGTGGGCGGCTCGCTGGCGGC
>JABCZE010000301.1 GCA_013289785.1 Vulcanimicrobiota bacterium
CTTCCAGCAGATCGACGAACCAGGCTGCGATGATTGCCGCATCGCTCGACGGTTTGAGTACGACCGTATTGCCGCTCACGATCGCGGCGGCCGTCATGCCCATCATGATGGCGCCCGCAAAGTTCCACGGAGGAATCACCGCGCCGACGCCCAGCGGAATGTAGACCAGCTCGTTGCGCTCGCCGGCAATCGGAACCACGGGCTGTTCGCCGGCGTACCGAAGCGCCTCGCGCGCATAGAACTCCAGAAAGTCGATCGCCTCGGCGATGTCGCCATCGGCTTCGACCCAACTCTTTCCGACTTCGAGGACTAAGAGCGCATCGTAATCGAAGCGCCGCCGGCGCAAAAGTTCCGCGGCGCGAAAGATATACTCGGCCCGTTGCGGCAGCGACAGGTATTTCCAAGACTCGAAGGCTTTCGCTGCCGCCTCGATGGCTTCGACCGCCTCGGCCTTCGATGCCGAGCTGACGCTGCCGACGACTTGCGCAGGATCGGCCGGATTGAGCGAGCGGATGCGTTTGCTCGTCTCGACCCGTCGGCCGCCGATCACGAGCGGGTAGTGCATCCCAACCCGATCCGCGAGCCGGGCGAGCGCTGCCTCCATTGCGGCTACGTCGGCGGGCTCCTTAAAATCTTTGACGACCTCGTTCTTGAAGGGCGAGATCTCGGTGCGCGGCTTTTCTGCTGTCGTCGTCATCCCTCTATACTACCAGCCCGTCAACCCGAGGCCTTGCGTGGCTACCCTCTCGGAGCGTTGCGATCAGCGCCTTTGGATTGGGCGAATGCATCAGCGCCTCACCGATGAGGAATCCGCGGGCGCCGGCGGCGCGCAGCCGGGCAACGTCGGAAGCGTCGCGCATGCCGCTCTCGCTGATGGCAAAGACCTCTGGGGGAACCTTTGGAAGCAGGTGCTCGCTGACGGCCAGGTCGGTCTCCAGGGTTCGCAGATTGCGGTTGTTGATGCCGAGCAGCCTCGCCTCCGCCGCGAGCGCGCGCACCAAGTCCCGCGAATCGTGCACCTCTACGAGAACGTCCAGCGAATATTCGCGGGCTTCGCCGAGGCACTCACGCAGCGCTCCGTCGTCCAGGCCGGCGACGATCAGGAGCACGCAATCGGCTCCATAGGCGGCCGACTGCGCGACGTGATACCGCGTCCAAATGAAATCCTTGCGTAAGAGCGGACGCGACGTCGCGGCTCTCACCTCATCGAGGTACGACAGCTCGCCAAGAAAGTGGTCGCGCTCGGTGAGAACGCTGATTGCGTCACTGCCCGCTTCGTCGTAGCCCCGCGCGATCGCGACGGGATCGAAGCTTCGCGCGATCAAGCCGGCCGACGGCGACGCGCGCTTGATCTCTGCGACGATTGCCCCGCCCGGCGCTCGTTGCAGCGCGGCCAGGAACCCGCGGCGTTCGCCAACCCGGGCTAATGCGCGAGCGCGAAGATTCTCGTAGGGTTCGCGTGCCTGCTCGATTTCGAGCAGCGCGGCCTTCGCGTTGTAGATTTTTTGCAGCATGTCGAGCATCGAGACGGTGGCTTCCCGCGGGGCTAAGGACTACGTCGGGCTCGGCGACGACGAAGGGGTGATCGTGGGCGTCGGTACCACTGCGGGCCCGACCACCACCGTCGATCCGGCCGCATTGCGCAGAATCGTAACGTTCTTGCCGTGGTCGCCGGCCTTGAAAGTAACCATTCTCCGGTATTGCCCATTCCGGCTGGCCCCCTGTTGCAAGGGATTCCAGGTATCGTCCAACGCGGTGATCGTTTCATTTCTGCGAACGATCGAAATCTCAGACAGGCGCGCTCCGAGGAAGATATTGCCGCCGGGCGAGGCATTGAGGCCGCCGCCGAAATCGACGGTACCGGGCACCTGTACGTAAATGATCGGCTGAAGCGAATCTGAGAATGCATACCGGCCCCGCGCGAACGTCTCGCCCGAAACCGTCACGTCGACGCTTCCATCCGTAACGAGATCCACGACTTTCGCTGCAATCGTGCTGTCGCCGTTGGCGTGACTCAACGTCACCGTCGGTGCCGACGGCGCGCTCGTAGGCGTTGACGAGGGGTACGCCGTGGGTGAAGCGGACGGGTACGCAGTCGAAACGGGGACAGTTACGGAGATTGCGCCGAGGCCAAAATCATTGCCTTGAATTTCACAGGAGGAGCAGTCTAAAGTGCCCCCTGCCAGCAGTGCGCCGCTCGCGGAAGAGGCCAAGGAAACGGTGCCGGTGCCAAAGCTGGAAAGCATGGCGTTCAAATTACCGAGAACGTCAAGCGACCAATACGACGCGTGCGAGCCCGGAAGCTTCAGTGTGGAAGCGCCGATGTAGATTTCGGTCATAGAAACCTTGACGTCCGCGGCAATTTCGAGCGTCGTATACGCACTTCGCGGCGGAGCGTGCACCAGCTCCTCAAAGAGGGTGTCTTCCCCAAAACCGTCGATAAACGTTCCGTGGCGCACGCCGGAGCCAAAGTTCATCCCGACAAGATTTACGCCCGTAGGAATCACGATGGGGAACTTTTCGCCGTTGGCCGCCGTGTAGTCGCCGCTGTACAGATTAATCGCGATCGAAGCGCTGAGCTTCGACGAGGAAAGCACCTCGACGGCCTTCGTCAACGTCCTGTACGGCTTGGTCTGGCTTCCGTTGCCGCTGGAATCGCTCCCCGTCGTTGGATTGACGTAAAGCGCCGTGATGGGTGCTAACGTCGCAGGAATAGCGCTCGCCTTACCCCAGCGCGTGCAGGCGGTGCCGCTCATGAGCGCCGCCACCGCCATTACGGCGACGACTGAGAAAAAGAAGCGCGAAGCCCAGGCGCGAGACATTTTCGAGTTCCTTTGCCGCGGCGCGTGCCGGGACCTCGGGGAGTCGGCTCTCGTACCCATGAAGAGATGAAATGATGGTTAAGGCTCCGCCGGTTCGCTCCATCATTGACGCCGTCGCCCGCGCCGCTTCTGCTTGGAGCGATTCGCGCTACGCGCCGCGCCGTCGAGCCGTAGCCGCGGTTAGCGCCCGCTCCGGGTATTCACCGCCCGTGGTCGAGTATGCGTTCGACCGGCTTTTTCGTTCGCTGGGCGGCGATGCCATCGCGGCGGTT
>JABCZE010000302.1 GCA_013289785.1 Vulcanimicrobiota bacterium
TCTTTATTTGGAACCCCCAAACCGGACGAGGGCCCGGGGCTGCGGCTGCAATGGTAAGGTAACGGCCTCCGCGCGTAGGTTTTTTTGTTTTACGACGGCAGGGGAGCCCGAACTCTAGCTACGACTGCGATCGCTAAGCGGAGTCTGAACTTCTAGCAGACTGCCTTAGCCGGAAACCAGGTCGGGCGAGCAGAACGTCTGCGCGCCACGGATGGCGGCTAAAAAGGTACCGCATCCAAAGCCACCGGAACAGTTCGAAGAAGGTATGCCGTGGGGCGGGCTTTACTAAGAGAAATACTCGCATACTCCCGGCACCGGTAGCTACGACACCGTAAAGCGCGGCAAGTAGCGCACACGTTCGCGCTCGCGTGCAGTGCGACGATGCGAAGGGAATCCACCGTCGAGTCGGGGCGTACGCCAATCGCTAAGAAATCCCGGCCTCAGGCAAAGAAAAAAGCCCGATAGTATCGGGCGGTTGGAGACTCAGCCGACGCCCGGACTTGAACCGGGGACCTATTGTTTACGAAACAATTGCTCTACCAACTGAGCTACGTCGGCGTCGAGGCGCCCTTCCACGGGAGGCGTGGGCCAGCCTCTCGGAGCATCGTGCAATTATGAAAAGCATACCGTTGCTTGCCTTTCTGCTCGCGCTTGCGGCGCCGGCCTGCGCTTTGGCCGACCAAAATGCGACGTACACCGCCGGCCAGCTGAGCACTTCGGAGACTGCGTTCGTCAGCGAGATTTCGAGCTATCTGATGGCGCATTATCCTACGGCGGCCGACGCCGAACGGGCCGGCTACATCCGTTACACCGCTGAGGACGAAACCGGCGCCATCAGCTATGCCAACCTGCGCTGGCAGTCGAGCGACGCACACCATCCGAGCCAGCTTTGGTACGACAAGAACGGCAAGCTGCTCGGCGCCGACTATTCCGTATTGCTGAACGAGAGCGCGTCGCGGCCGCAGCTCTGGGGTGTCAACCCGGGCCGATGGGTCGAGTTCGACGGGCACGTTCACTGGGTCGCGAAAGACCCGTCGACCGGCCAGTTGAAATACGATCAGTGGATGCCCGACCAAGATTTCACCGCGGCCGGCGGCGATCCCGAAAGGCCGAGCGCTTCAACACTAGTCGCGATGAAAAAAGTTGGGAGTGCAGCTCAAGTCGCGACGATCTTTCACTTTCCGTCCATCTGGGATCTCATCGTCTGGGTAACGCCAAATCCGAACGGCGCCTTCGCTTGGAAGAACCCGCTCGTAACGCCGTAGCGGGCTGCCTAGGACACGTCGTGAAACGTGCTCCGCTTGGCGCTTTCGTCAAGCTCGAGGTCGTCGAGTAGATAGTACACGATCTTGCGGTCGTCGAAGCCCACTTTGGCAAGCGAACGGCCCGCGATTTCGACGACCTCGTGGATGTGGCCGGTTTGGCCGGCATACGCATAGTTGACGGCCGTGTAGGCCGGATCGTCTGGTTTTGGATGCGGCGTTGCCTTCACGCCGCGCAGCGGCGTCCGATGTCGGTGCATGGCGCGAGGTTCGACACGGGTATTTCCGAAGCATCGTTTTATGATTATCGAGTATCGAGGCAAGCGGCCAAAGATCGCCCCATCGGCCTTCATCGCGCCCAATGCCGTTCTGATCGGCGACGTCGAAGTCGGCGAAGATTCCAGCATCTGGTTTGGAACCGTTTTGCGCGGCGACAACGGACCGATTCGAATCGGCTCGCGCACGTCTATTCAGGATAATGCGGTCGTCCACGTCAGCGAACGGGGCGGCACGTTCGTCGGCGACGACGTGACGGTCGGTCATTGCGCGGTGATGGAAGACTGCACGATCGAGCGTTACGCGCTCATCGGCAGCAACGCGACGCTGCTCAACGGCTGCACGATCGGCGAGGGCACGTTGATTGCGGCCGGCAGTGTCGTCGGGCAAAACGCGGCAATTCCAGCGCGCGTCGTCGCGGCGGGTGCGCCCGCTACGGTGAAAAAACCATTGGAAGGCGAGGCCGCCGCCTGGATCGAGATCTCCTCACGAGAGTACGTCAAGCTCTCGCGGATGTATCTGGCTCAAAGCATCGGCTGCGTCGAAAACCAGAGCATTACGATTTAGGCCGGATGCAACGTCGTCCAGATTAGGACGCCGTTGAGCAACAGAATCGCGACGGCCGCGCACGCGGCCAGCGCGGTAACGAACGGGCGGTTCACCATCTCGCCCATGATTTTTCGATGCGAGCCTAAGAGCACCAGCGCAATCACCGGCACGGGCAAGACGAAGCTCAAGATCACCTGACTGACGATGAGCGTTTGCGTGACGTTGAGCCCGAGCGCGACGACGGCGACCGCCGGCAGCATCGTAACCACTCGGCGGACCCAAAGCGGCACGGTGAAACCAACGAAGCTTTGCATGATCACCTGACCGGCCATCGTACCCACGACCGAACTCGAGATTCCCGACGCCATCAGCGCCACGAGAAAGACGACCGCCGCGAGATTACCGAGCAGCGGCGTCAGCGTGCGGTATGCCGTCGCAATATCGGCGACCGCAGCGTGGCCGGTAGCGTGAAACACCGCCGCCGCCATATACATCATGGCGAGGTTCACTAATCCCGCGATGGTCAAAGCAACGATCACGTCGACGTACGAGAAGCGCACGATGCGCCCGACGTCGCGCCGGTGTTTGGCGACGATTCGGTCCTGCATAAGGGCGGAGTGCAGGTAGATGGCGTGCGGCATGACGGTCGCACCGACGATGCCGACGGCCAGAAAGAGGCTCGACGGACCGCCGATCCACGGGACAAACGAGTGATAGAGCACTTGATGCCAGTTCGGCTTGGCCAGCACGGTTTCGACGATGTAGCAGACGGCGATGATGCCGACCAGCGATCCGATCAACGCTTCCATCGTGCGAAAGCCGCGCCCGTGAAGGGTTAATATTGCGTACGTTACGATGCCGGTAATGACGGCGCCGATCAACATCGGAATGTGAAAGAGCAAGTACAGCGCGATGATTGCTCCGAGAAACTCCGCCAGGTCGGTCGCCATCGCCCCGACCTCGCTGACGATCCACATTGAAATTACGACCGGCTGGGGCGCGTTA
>JABCZE010000303.1 GCA_013289785.1 Vulcanimicrobiota bacterium
GTCGGCGTCGGTGCCCAAACCAACCGGCACGCCGAGCGAACGGAACCCGACGACGTCACAGATCCCGTCGCCGAGATATTCGTTGGTCGTGGGATTATGCACGACACGCGCGCCGGCGCGGGCGAGCATCTCCTTCTCAAGCTCCGAGAGATGAATCGCATGGATGGCCACAGTGCGCCCGTTCAGCGCGCCCAGCTCGTCGAGGAGGGCAATCGGCGTCGCTCCAAAGCGCGCGAGCGTCTCTTGCCCTTCGTACGGCGCTTCGGCAACGTGAATGTGGAGCATGCAGTCGTTGCGCCGCGAGAACTCGGCCGCCCCGCGAATCATCTCCGGCGATGCGGCGTGCAGCGAGTGCGGCGCAACGCAAACGTTTGCTTCGGGATAGCGCTGCATCAGTTCGAGCGTTCGCTGCGCGGCGTCGTCGACGGTTTCGCAAAACTCCGAGGGCGCATAGGTCGCGTCCATCCACGTGCGCGCCAAAATCAGCCGGATGCCCGTTTCGCGGGCCGCGCGAATTGCGGCTTCGGCATGCTCGTTCCCGGCGCCGTTGAGATAAAAGAACTCGGCAACGGTGGTGATTCCGGCCGCCAGCATCTCCGAGAAGGCGGCGACGAAGGTCCAGTAGACGTCGTCCGGCGTCAGCCGCGGCACGACGCGATAGAGCGCGTCGCTGCGCCATTTTGCAAAGGGCCAATCGTCGGCCCATCCGCGCAAGAGAATTTGATACGCGTGACTGTGGCCGTTGATAAAACCGGGAACGACGAGGCGGTCGGTGGGGAAGGAGCGAGCTTGAAGCTCGTGCCCCAAAGCGCGTACCTCGGGAAAGTCGCCGCTCGCGACGATCCGGCCGTCACGCACGACGAACGCGTAATCATGCCGCGTTTCGCCGGAGACCAGCGCGCGCGCGCAACGGACCAGCTCATCGGTCATTGCACGAGCACGCCGTTTTTCACGACGGCGGCGGCGAGGTTGCCGCCGAACTCCCAACCGAACTCTTCGGGCGAATCAATTCGTAGCGCCACGAAGTCCGCGGGGCCGCCAACGCGCAGAGTGCCCGCGTCGCGGCGCAAAGAGTGCGCGGCCGCCCGAGTCACCGCGTAGAGCGCCTCGGCGGCCGAAAGGCCGAAAAGTTTGCGGCCGAAATACGCGACGCTCTGCATATTGAAGCAGGGTGAGGTTCCAGGATTATAGTCGCTGGCCAGCGCGACCAGGGCGCCGGCCTCCAGGAGCGATCGCACCGGCGCGCGTTGCGGGAGATCGAGAAACTCGATCGTTGCCGGACAAGCGACCGCGACGATCCCGCGCTGCGCGATCGCGCGGACGTCTTCTTCTTTAATGTAGTTACAGTGATCGACCGCATCCACATCGAGCTGCGCCGCCATCGCGGCGGCGCCGCCGTAGGCCATCTCGTCGCAATGCACGCGCAGGCGCATTCCGTGTAGGCGCGCGGCGTCGAGATACCGGCGCGTTTGCTCGGGTGAAAAGAATCCGGGCTCGCAGAACGCGTCGGCGTAAACGGCGCCGTGCGCGGCCGCTGCCGGAACGACTTGGTCGATCAGGTAATCGATAAACCCCGGCTCACGCTCAATCTCGAACTCGGGCGGCAAGGCATGCGCTCCCAAAAAAGTCGCGACCAGCCGCGGCACGTCCGCATCGTCGCGATGCGCAGCGATCAGGTCTAGCAGCGCGGTTTCGCCGGGCTTATGCAGCGCGTACCCCGTTTTGGTTTCGAGCGTCGTCGTGCCGTGCAAGAGCATCGCGTGCAGCCTCGGGCGGATCGTGCGTTCGTAAAACGCCTCGGGGTCGAGCAACGCCTCGCGCGTTTGCTCGATCGTGTACCGCATGCCGAGGGGTGGAGGCGTCCCATGCGTTCGAGCGGCAAAATCTGGCTCTCGGTTTCCCGCGAAGAGCGGGTGTGCGTGCGCGTCGACAAAACCGGGGACAATTACGCAATTGCCAAGGTGTAGCTCTTCGGACGAGCGTTTTTCGTTTCGCCCCCCTTCGACTGCGCTCAGGGTGACACTAGGGGCGAGCGCGGTGATAACGCCGTTTTCGATCAGCATCGTGGCATCTTCGATGCGCCCAAGCGCATTGAAATCGATCCCGCGTTGCGGCACGTCAGTGTCGCAAGTGATCACCGTCTTTGCGCGCACGAGCAATCGTTTCGCAGGCACGGCAGACTGCATCCGCCGCATCGGGCCGCTCGCCCTTTAAAAAATGCGACGAAAACGCCTGAGGTTTACGGCTTTAACCAGAAGACCGTTCCGTAGCCGTCTTTTACACCCCCGCCGTTGGTCGTGCCGTAGAACGTGCCGTTAACGTCGACGAGGCCCCCGTACGGGTGATTGCCGTCCCCCTTGCCGCCGAATCTATGGAGCACGGTTAAAGTGCCGGACGTCGTGATTGAGAAGACGGTTCCGCCGTTGCCGATACCGCCGCGATCGAGGGCCGTGCCGTAGAGCGTGTCGTTGACGTTGATGAGTCCCCCAGGACCTTGGCCGTCGCTCGCATTTACGAAGCTATAGAGAAGCGTCTCGTTGCCCGACTTCATGATCTTAAAGGCCGCCCCATCGTCGTACTTGCCGCCGCGGAAGGTCGTACCGTAGAACGTGCCACCAACGTTGACGAGCGCACCCCCTGGGAATTGGCCGTCAGGATGTCCTTTGAAACTGTAGAGCATTGTTTCCGTGCCGGACGTCGTTATGGCGAAAACCGTTCCGCATCCGTGCCCGAAGGGCCCGTTCTTGCAGTGGCTACCACCGCGGACCGTCGTGCCGTAAAGCGTGCCACCAACGTCGATGAGGCTCCTACCTGGACCTTCGCCATCGTCAGGATAGCCTTTGAAACTGTAGAGCACGGTTTCGGCGCCCGACGTCGTTATGGTAAAGACCGTTCCGTCGTGGTTCGCTCCGCCTCCCTGGGTCGTGCCGTAGAGCGTGCCGTTGACGTTGGTGAGGCCGCCTTCGGGATAAGCGCCGTCATCAGGAGCGCCTGTGAAACTGTGGAGCACGGTTTTTGCGCCGGACGTCGTGATAGAGAAGACGGTTCCGCCGCCGTTGCCGCCGCCATCCTGGGTCGTGCCGTAGA
>JABCZE010000304.1 GCA_013289785.1 Vulcanimicrobiota bacterium
GATGTACAACATGCCCAATGCCCGCGTTGCGGTCATCGACGACGACCGTATGGTTCGGGAGATGCTCGAACTTGGGCTCTCCCGCGAAGGCTACGAGGTCCGGACCGCCATGGACGGCATGGCCGCGCTCGAACTGGTCAAGGTCTTCGACCCCGAGCTGATCGTGCTCGATATCATGATGCCGAAGATCGACGGCGTCACGCTCTTGCCGCGACTGCGGGAGATCACCCAGGCCCCGATTGTCATGCTCACGGCCAAGGGTGGAACGGAAGATAAGGTGCGGTCCCTGAGCTCGGGAGCCGATGACTATCTTGTAAAGCCGTTCGTTTTTGAGGAGCTGATCGCGCGGCTGCAGGCCAAGCTCCGCCGCCCGCAGCTGATTGAAGAGAATGTTTTACGCTGGCACGATGTCTCGATCAACCCCGGCACGCGCGAAGCCTGGAGGGCCAAAGAGGTCCTCGAGTTTACGCAGCGCGAGTTCGATCTGCTCGAAGTCTTTTTGCGCGAGCCGCGGCGGGTCTTCAGCAAGGATCATCTGCTCGAAATCGTCTGGGGTCACGACTTCGAAGGCGGCCCGAACATCGTCGAAACCTACATCTCCTACCTTCGCGCAAAGATCGATCGCTCGGGCGAACCGGGTTCTTTCATCCGGACCGTTCGTGGCGTGGGCTATGGCCTATCGCTGTAGTGACGTAACGTGAAGCTGGCTGCGAGGCTTTCGGCGCTCTATGCCGCGCTGCTGGGCGTTACGGTTCTCGTCGTCATCCTCGCGTCGTCCATCTCGCTGGTCTTCGAGCTGTGGAGCTTTTCGCGCGACGTGATGGTCGCCAAACACGAAGAGGCCCGCATTCTCGTGGATCAATACCGCCGCGAAGGCGTTTCGCTGCAAAAAGCGGCCCCCGAAATCGTCGACGCGCTCAGCGGGATTGGGATGCGTGTGACCGTGTTCGATATCAAAGGGCGCTATCTCGCCGGCGATAAGACGCTGCGTCCCAGGCCGCTCGCCGGGGTGCTGGCGGCCGGCGGAATGTCCCATTACATCCCTTCGTCGTTACGCGGGCCGCAAGAAGTGACGGATCGCTATATGCGTGGTCCGCCAATGCCCGCCGATCCGACGCGCCTCGAGCCATTGTCGCTCACCTATGTCGAAGGCGGCTATGTCGGCTTCGAGCCATCCTTTCCGCTGCTGCTCGTTTCGCTGATCCCCTATTGGCGAATCGTGCTAACGATCGCGGCGGTGGCGATCGTGCTGTCGTGGTTTATCGGCCGCCTGTTTGCCCAGCAAGCCCTTCGCCCGGTGAACGAAGTGAGCGACTCGCTGCGCGCGCTGGCCGACGGCGATTATACGCAGCGCCGATTCCTCATGGCGGGCGTTGACGAGGTCGCCGACCTGACGGTCGCGTTCAACGACGCGGTCGCCAGCGTTGCCACGGCTATCGAGCACCGTAAGCATGCCGAGGAGCGCATGCGCCAGTTCGCCGCCGACGCCGGCCACGAGCTGCGCACCCCGCTTACCGTGATCGCGGGCTACATCGACGTGCTGCGCCGCGGTGCGATCGAAGAACCGCGCATCGCGCGCCAGATTCTAGCGACGATGTCGATCGAAAAGGAACACATGCGCGGCCTCATCGAGCGCCTGATGCGCCTCGCGCGTCTCGACTCCGAAGCGCCGCCCAATATCGAGCCAGTCGACGTCGCCGAGCTGCTCCGCGGCCAGTGCGAAGCGGCGCGCCGTCTCGACGACCGGCGCGCGATCGACTATAGCGTCGACGGCCTCAAAACCGTTGATGCCGATAAAGGCGAGCTAAGCGAAGCCGTGTGGAACGCGATCGAGAACGCGCTGAAGTACGCGCCCGACGCGCCAATCCACCTCAGCGCGCGGCGCAACAACGGCCATGCCATCATCACGATCAAAGACGAAGGCCCCGGCATGTCGGAGTCGGAACGGCTGCACGCCTTCGAACGCTTCTACCGCGGCGATCAACGCGGCGAGATCACCGGCACCGGCCTCGGCCTCGCGATTGCCAAACGCGCGATCGAACGCGTCGGCGGCGACATCGCGATCGACAGCGCTCCGGGCCACGGCACCGCCGTCACGATTACGATCTAGCACGGCCCCGCGCGTTCGCGAGGCCGTTCGAGGATCCTAGTGACGAAGGAGCGTCGCCACCATGAGGGTGACCCAGCTTGCGAGGATGAGCGAGGTCATGCGCCACTGCAGCGCGTCGATCTTTGCATCGGTACGCTGAAAGCGCGCATCGAAGCCTTCTAGCCGGCGGTCAATGCTGCTCATGCGGTCGCTGATTTGGTGGTACGAACCCTCGAGGCCGGCGATCTTCGTCTCTAGCACATGGAAGCTCATCGTTTCTGCGTTCCCTTCGCGCTGCGGTCGGCATTTCTTGCACGTAGTACCACGAACGACGCTCACTGGGCTGCTGCGTTGCTCCGACTGGAGAGAGTACGGCGGCCGCCTAAACCTTATCGAGACTTAATCGCCTCTCAGGGCGGTTCAAGGCTCCCGCGACTTTGATTCCTTATAATCTCCGCTTGAGCATGATACTTCGTTGCACCGCCCTCACGTGCGCGCTACTGCTGGTCGTTTTCTCGGCTGCGCCTGCGCTCGCGCAATCGGATAGCGGCGAGATCGATATCGTGGTCGTCGATGCTACGACCAAGCAGCCGCTCGAACTGGCCCGCGTGCTGCTCGACGGGCCGGTGATTACCTCGGAGATTACCGAACGCAACGGCAAGGTCACTTTCACCGACGTCCCTGACGGCATCTACCGCGCGCGTATCGTCAAGCGCGGCTATTCCAGCCTCACGTCGGCCTCGTTCGAAGTCCTCGACGGCCGTCTCGTCACGGTCAGCTTCGCGCTTGCATCGGATACCGGCGGCCTCAAAGTGATCGGACAGGTGACGGCCAAAGCGTCGGCGACGATCTCGGCGACCAGCATCGACCAGAACTCACCGCAGCGCCGGCTTTCCAACGATCTGGCCGACGCGCTCAACAAGCTCTCGGGCGTAAGCGTGTCGACTTCGAGCGACGATAGCGACGCGACGCAGACGATTTCATTGGAA
>JABCZE010000305.1 GCA_013289785.1 Vulcanimicrobiota bacterium
GTCGAGCTGGCGCACCGAAACGGCATCTTGCGTTCGGCAAGCTTGATGGTCGGCGCGCCGGCGACGCAAGACGCGGTCGAACGCGCGCGTGCGCTTCCTTCTCTTGCCGTCGGGCTTCACGTCGTGTTGGTCAACGGCCGGCCGCTGCTGGAGCCGCAACGGGTGCCCGATCTCGTCGATCGCGACGGCAACTTCCTCACCGAGCTGGTCCGCGCGGGAGTGCGGTTCTTCTTCCGTCCGGGCGTTCGTAAACAGTTGGCAGCGGAGATTCGCGCGCAGTTCGAGCGTTTCGCGCAGACGGGCCTTTTGCTGGACCACGCCGACGCGCAATCGCACATGCACGTGCACCCAACCCTTTTCTCACTGATTTTACGCATCGGGCGCGAATACGGGCTTCGTGCAATCCGTATTCCGTGCGAGCCGTTCGGCCGTACGCGCACCATCGCCCCGTGGCTGGCGCTGATGCGCGCTCGAGCGCGCCGCGCCGGAGTCGTGTATAACGATTACGCGTTCGGCGTCACCGAAGCGGGAGCACTGAATGAAGAGCGGGTGCTGCAGATTCTCGCCGAGCTGCCCGACGGCGTGACCGAGGTCTTCTTCCACCCGGCGCTGCGAGCGTTTAGCGGTGCGGACGCCGGCACGGAGCGGTATCAGTGGAGCGGAGAACTTGCCGCGCTCACGAGCGCCGGCGTGCGCGCAGCGATCGAACGCCTCGGGATTGCCCGCATAACGTATGGTGAGCTGGCGTCGTGCTGAGCGTTTCGGTTTTCTTCTTCGCTATCAGCGTCGTCGGCGCGGTCTATCTTGCGTCAGCGGCGCGCGCGCTGGCCAAGTTCATCCGGCGTCCGTGCCCGTTGGCGACCGAGTTCCTGCCCAGCGTCGCGGTTCTCAAGCCCGTCGCCGGCCTCGAACCGGAACTGTACGAAAACCTCGCCTCGTTTTGCAATCAGGATTATGGCGGCTTGTACGAAGTGGTCTTCTGCTTGCATAAGGAGACCGATCCGGCTTTGCGGATCGTCGAGCGCGTTATCGCGGACTCGCCGGCCTGCCGGGCGCGCGTCGTCTTCGGCGAGAACCCGGACCTCACCAATCCCAAGATCGCCAATCTCGCCAAGGACGGCGTGATAACCAGCCGCGACATCGTCGTGATTGCGGATAGCGACATTCGCGTGGGACGGGAGTATCTGCGCGCGCTCGCCGCCGATTTTGAAAGCCAAGCGGTGGGCGCGGTGACCTGTCTCTACTCCGGGACACCGAATGATAGTCTTGTCTCGCGCCTGGGCGCACTCGGCATCGACGATGGTTTCGCACCGTCGGTTTTGGTCGCGCTGCGACTCGGTGAGCTGCGGTTTTGCCTGGGCGCCGCGATGGCCGTGCGTGGAACGCTGCTCCCGGTCATCGGCGGCCTGACGGCCCTGGGCAACACGTTTGCCGACGATCACGAGCTCGGCCAGCTCGTTACGCGCAAAGGCTTTCGCGTGCAGTTGTCGCGCTACGTCGTCGCCACGACCGTTCCCGAGACGAAGTTTGGGGAGCTGTGGGCGCACGAACTGCGTGGGGCGCGCACGGAGTTCGAACTGGCGCGGGCCGGCTACGCGTTCTCGTTTCTCATCTACGCGCTGCCGATGGCGCTTGTTTACTTGGCCGTTTCGCGCAACGTGGGTGTAGGGCTGACGCTCCTGGGGATCGTCGCGGTATTACGCTTGACGGTTCATCTTCTCGCCAGCAAGGCGCTCGGCATTACCGGGCGCAACGATTTCTGGCTCATTCCCCTACGGGATTTTATGAGCCTGGCAATTTGCACGGCCAGTTTGTTCGGGCGCAGACGAACCTTTCGGTAATCTCCGCTGCACGACTCACGAGAAATGCCTCGGCGCCGCAAGCCTTGAGGCATAGGGGAACGAGCGAAAACGCCGCACCCCCGGCCCAGGTCACCGCGCGCCGGCGATCGCCAAAACACGTCTATAGAATAAGGAGTTTTCGCATCGCCCGTCGCGCCTCGCTCACCATGCGCGTTTGCATTCATGTTCGCAAGAACTCGGCAGCGTCGAACAAGCCATATGGCGTATGGCCTTTTTTGCACGGAGTCGCGATGCACGGCTGAGTGCGATGCATCGGCCTCGCTTGCGCGAAGCGTGCAGAGGGGCTTAGGCGCGGGGGGCGATGGCGGAGGGGAGCGTCATTGCGTTAGCGACGTGCAAGGGTGACAGCCTGTCCGGTAGTCACTAGTGCGGATTTGAAAGTCGCGAACGGGGCTCCACTTTTATAGCGATAGTATGCCATCCATGTATTGTTATAGCAGTCAAGATTCCCGACCACGACCTTTGCTTGTTCGTCGTTTGCGGGCGTGTTTTTCTTGCCCACAAAAAAAGGTTGGCTGACGGGACCACTGCAAGAGCCGTAGCTACCTAGCGGGGTACCCCCGACAAACTTTAAGCCGCCGCTCGCCGTTGGCGCGGCACGGTAAACTCCGGTGTTGTAGCCGCCCATATATTCTTGGTCGGCCAGCGTGATATGTTTGCCGTCCCACATGGTGCTGCTGGGATAGGAAATAGTCTGATTGAATGCGATCGGACCTAGTGTACTTACGCCGGCCGGAAGCTCGCAGACTTGACCTTGCGACTCCACGTAGAGATCGCCCTTGTTGTCGTATCCGGCAGGCCATAGTAGATAGCACGCACTTGGGTCGGAGTAGCTCGTCGGTGTTCCGGAGGCCCTTTTCCAAACTTGGATATCACGTGGCCCGCTCGGAGTCGCGTGATTTGTGACGGCTAGGTCGCCGTTCGGCGAAACGGAGCAGCCGATTGGCGTTCCGTCGGTGCTAAGAATATGGATCGGATCGACTCCGCCGTGCGCGTACTCGACAACCTGAGAAGTGTAGTCGCTGGTAATCCAGACGTTGCCGGGCTTGTCGACGCACATGCCGGATGGCTCATAGAAATCGAAGCCTCCCAAATTACCGACCAGATCCTCGGTCTTATACTTGTACACGAAAACCCCATAGTACGGATAGGACGCTTTGCCGACGTACAGCAGATCGTCGCTCTTCGCTTCCCGCAGCATCCACGACGA
>JABCZE010000306.1 GCA_013289785.1 Vulcanimicrobiota bacterium
CCACGCGATCATTTACTTCTTCAAAAAGGCCGACCGAGGCTTCGCCATGGGCATTCGCCAGTGCGGCGTCCCGATTGCGGGCGTTATCGGTTCGTTGCTGCTTCCCGCGATCGCGCTGCGCTCCGGGTATCGCGAGGCCCTCGCCACCGCCGGTATCCTCACGCTGGTCGCGAGCGTTATCGCTTCGCAGTTCTATCGCGAGCCGCGCGAGCTGGAGGGCGAACGCGTTTCGCTGCGCACGATGCTGGCCGAGATGGTCGGGATCGCTCGGGAGTCTCGTCTCATCCTGCTGACGCTTACGTCGATGATCTTGGTCGCCGGCCAACTCGCCCTCATTGGATTTCTCACGCTTACCCTGGTGCACCGCGCCGGTTATCCGTTGAGTTTGGCGCTGGAGCTCTTCACGCTTTCGCAAGTGGCGGCAATCTTCGGGAGGCTCTCGTGGGGATGGTTGAGCGACCATGTGTTCGCGGGTAGCCGGGCGCTACCGCTCGCCACGGTCTGCGTCCTGGTTGCGGCGATCGCATTTGCATTTGCTTCGGTCACGCCGGGAACGCCGCTGTGGTGGGCGGCGTTCTTAGCAGCCGCTTTGGGTTTTACGGCGGAAGGCTGGCTCGGCGTGAGCGTCATCGGATTCGCGGAGATCGGCGGCGAGGAACGCTCCGGCAGCGCGCTGGGTGTCGGCCTTACGTGGACGCTGCTCGCGGCATTCGTGACGCCGGCCCTCTTCGGAGCGATCGCGCAAGTCCACGGATTCGACGTTGCCTGGCGTTGCTTGGCACTTCTTCAGGTGCTCGGCGTTGTGCCGGCGTTACTCGCCAGCCGCAGCGTCATGCCGTTAGCGACCGGAGAGACGGGGAACCCCTAATAGTCGACGGCGCCGGACGAATCCGCGTGCTCGAGGAAGTATCTCTTTGAGAGCGGCGCCTGGATCGGCTTGAAGGGCGTAGGTTTTTGCTTGAAGTCGAAACAGTCGGAGAGATCGTCGGAGCGAACGTCGGTTGTGCCCAGCGAAGGCAAGCCGAACGCCTCTTCGACGAACTTCAGGATGCTGCCGAACTCGTGTTGCGTGTGAGAGACGTAGTGCCGCCTCGCGTACGGAGATATAACGACCAGCGGCACGCGAAACCCGAGTTCGTACGAGTTGTATTGCGGCGGCGCGACGTGGTCGTACCACCCGCCCCAGTCGTCCCATGTCAGGAAGATGGCCGTGTCGTTCCAGTACTTGCTCTCGCCGACGGCATTGACGACCGATGCGACCCACGACGGTCCGGTGCCGTTCGTCGTTCCGGCGTGGTCCGAAGCATCCGCTGTTGGCGTCAACCACACGACGTCGGCAAGCTGCCCCGCGGAAATGTCGGTGAGTATCGTCTTTGACGGAGCGACGACGTGGGTTGGAAACTCCTTGCTGTTCCGAAGATGTGAGATTGCGTCCGGCGCCTGCCAAAGCCCGGCGCCGAGACGTGCCTCGTAGTAGCGCCAAGTGACCGATTTACGGTCGAGTAGATCCATGAGCGTCAGCCGGTCGAAGCACGGATAGGTACCCTGATCCTCGTTCCCAGCCGGATCGATGAGCAATACATACGAGCCGGGCGGCGAGTCGCAGCCCCCGGTGAATTTGTCCGATGGCGAGACTGCGTTCGACGCCGCTCGCAGCTGCGAGCCGTTGCTCACCGTTGAGGTTCCGCTGATGATGTACTGGTGCGCCGGAAAGCTCGGGCCTTCGTTGGTTTCGAACATTCGATCGCCAAACGTATACTGTAATGCCATTTGGAAGTATGGCTCGACTTCTTTGCGCGGCACGTATCCATAGGCCCGGAGGTGGCGAGGCGGACAGCCCTTTCCGGCGTGGCAGTTGGATCTCACCTCGCTAAAGCCGTCAAGCTCGCCGTTGGCGTGCTCCACGAGATACGCGCTGTGCTCGTGGCTGATATCGTACGGGGCGGTGAGCGGTATGGGTTTAAGGGCGACGCTCTCTCCTCGAGCGTTTTTACCGCTTTGCACGGTATCGGCACCGCGAAGCCCGTTGAAAAGGTCGTCGGGCGTGCGGTTTTCCTGAAAAATGATGATGACGTGCGCGATCTTTGAAGCTGCGCCGAATCTCGCGGCCGCCAAGCTGGGGTTCAGGGAACCGCCGGGCACGCCGGCTTGCGTGGGCCAATGCTCGCCGCAGCCGCACAGCATTAGCGCAAGCGTAACGGCCGCCAGGCGCTTCATCGCGCCTTCGTTCCCGGCAATGCGAACGAAAAAATGCTTCCCTTATTGTTCGCGCCGCCCGAAACCGTCGTTCCGTACAGCACTGCGCCCTCGCGGATCAAGCTCGACCACGGGTTGGTGCCGTCGGGCTTACCTTTGAATTGATAGAGCACCTTTTCGTCGCCCGACGTAGTGATGCTGAAGATGATTCCGCAACCCAGGATGGCTCCGCTGCATCTCTTTCCGGAGTCTCCGCCATATTGCGTCGTCCCGTAGAGAACGCCGCCGGCGTAGGTCAGCCGATCGTAGGGAACCGCGCCGTCGGGATAACCTTTGAAGCTGTGAAGAACCCGCTCCGCTCCGCTGCTGCTCAGCGAGAAGACGGTACCCGAATCGTCGTACGCCCCTCCGACTGCAGTCGTTCCGTAGATCGTTCCATCGTGCTCGACGACGCCGGCGTAGGGAACGGCGCCGTCCGGGTAGCCTTTGAAACTATACAGCGTCTTCAACGAGCCGGAAGTTATTTCAAACACGCTGCCGTTGTTATAGGCACCGCCAAAGGCGGTCGTGCCGTACAACCCACCATTTACGTCGATTAATGGTCCAACGGGGTACGCTCCCTGAGGCTTCCCCGAAAAGCGATGGAGGACGTTTTCCGCACCGGACGCGGTAACCGAAAAAACGACCCCGCAGCCGTCGCTGCCCTGGATGTGGCATTTCGAGTCGCCGCCTGCGCTGGTCGTACCATAAAGCGTGCCGTTGTCGACGAGCAGCGTGCCCAGAACCGGCATCGCGCCGTCCATTCCCCCTTTGAAGCTGTAGATTACCTGCTCCACGCCGGCGGTGTCGATCGCAAAGACGGTTCCATT